>JBKJJI010000230.1:0-2696 GCA_046598115.1 Acidimicrobiia bacterium
CGCGAAGCCCGAGAGGCGAGTCCCCGCAATGGCCGAAGCAAACGTCCTTCCCGCCGAGCAGCGCACCGAGCGCGGCTCGCGACCGGCCGGTCGCCTCCGGCGCGCCGGCAAGGTGCCCGCGGTCGTCTACGGCCTCGAGTCCGACACCATCGCCGTGACCGTCCCGGCTCGCGAGCTGGCCAACATGCTGGCCGGCGGTGCGAACACGTTGATCACGCTCAAGTTCGACGACGGCGAAGCGCTGGCCCTCGCCCGCCAGGTGCAGCGCCACCCCACCCGCGGCGACTACATCCATGTCGACTTCGTCCGGGTGAGCACCGACGTCGCGGTCGCGGCTGAGGTCCCGCTCCACCTGGTCGGGGAGTCGGTCGGCGTGCTCGACGGCGGGATCATGGAGCAGCTCATCTTCTCGCTCTCGATCGAGGCCAAGCCCCAGGACATCCCCACCGAGATCAAGCACGACGTCGCCGCGCTCCAGATCGGTGACCAGCTCCGTGTCGCGGAGCTGGTGCTCCCTGCCGGGGTTGCCACGACGATCGAGCCCGACGAGCTCGTCGCGCAGGTGGCCATGCCGCGAGTCGAGGAGGCGCCCGTGGAAGCGGTCGAGCTCGACGAGGACGGTCAGCCCATCGTCAGCGAGGACGGCGAAGCGGGTGCCGCCGAGGGCGAGGGCGGGGCATCCTCCGACGGCGACGACGGTGGGTCCGACGGGGACAGCGAGGACTAGTCCGTGTTGCGACGGCGGGGCGCGAGCCCGCCGCGCACGGGCACTCCGGCCGACCTGTTGGTGGTCGGGCTCGGGAACCCCGGCGACGAGTACCGGCGGACGAAGCACAACGTCGGAGCCGAGGTCGTCGAGCTGCTCGCCGAGCGCCACGGCGCTCGCCTTCGCAAGACGAAGGAGCGCGCCCTCGTCGACGAGGTGAAGCTCGGCGACCGACGGATCGCGCTCGCCGTCCCGCTCACGTACATGAACGACTCCGGTGATGCCGTCCGTCGGCTCGCCCACCGCCATGGTGTGACCGCGGAACAGGTCGTCGTGGTGCACGACGAGCTGGATCTGGCGGTCGCCGAGCTGCGCGTGAAGTCCGGCGGCGGGCTCGCGGGTCATAACGGCCTTCGCTCGATCAAGTCGCACCTGCACTCCGACGCGTTCCAGCGCGTCCGGATCGGCGTGGGAAAGCCCACGTCGAAGGAGCACGGCGCCGACCATGTCCTCTCGAAGTTCTCCAAGCGCGATCGCGAGGCGGTCGATGTGACGATCGAGCTCGCGGCCGATGCCGTCGAGCTGATCGCGACAGAGGACATCGACGCGGCGATGAACCGGTACAACGGAAGCGCCCAGTGATCAGGCCAGTGATCGACCGAGGGCGACTCGAGGCGCTGCGCGCACGCGAGGATGCCGACTTCGCCGAGCGTCATCCGAAGTCGCGCGCGCTGTTCGACGAGGCGCGCAACCACCTCCTCGGCGGGGTGCCGATGAACTGGATGCGGCGGTGGCCGGGAGCGTTCCCGCTCTTCGTCGTGGAGGCCAAGGGTGCCCGCTTCGCCGACGTCGACGGCCACACGTACATCGACTTCTGCCTCGGCGACACCGGAGCGATGACCGGGCACGCACCGCCGGCGACGATCGACGCGATCACGGCGCAGGCGCCCCGCGGACTCACGGCGATGCTTCCCACCGAGGACGCGCTCTGGGTCGGCGAGGAGCTCACCCGGCGGTTCGGCCTGGGGACGTGGCAGCTCGCGCTGTCCGCGACCGATGCCAACCGGTTCGCGCTGCGCCTCGCGCGGTATGCCACCGGAAGGTCGAAGATCCTCGTCTTCAACTGGTGCTACCACGGAACGGTCGACGAGACGCTCGCGGTCCTCGACCCGTCGGGTGCGGTGGTCGCCCGACCCGGGAGCACCGGCCCGGCCGTCGACCCGGCGCTCACCACCGCGGTGGTCGAGTTCAACGACGTCGAGGGACTCGAGCGTGCACTCGCGAACGAAGACATCGCGTGTGTCCTCGCCGAGCCTGCGCTCACGAACATCGGGATCGTGCTGCCCGAGCCGGGGTTCCACGACGCTCTGCGCGACCTCACCCGCGCGACCGGGACGCTGTTGGTGATCGACGAGACCCACACGATCTGCGCCGGGCCAGGCGGTGCGACGGGAGAGTGGGGGCTCGACCCCGACCTGTTCGTGATCGGCAAGCCGATCGCGGGTGGTGTGCCGGCCGCGGCCTACGGGATGACCGACGCGGTCGCGGACCGCGTCGCCGAGGTCATGGAGGGCGACGACACCGACGTGAGTGGCATCGGGGGCACCCTCGCCGCCAACGCGCTCTCGGTCGCGGCGGTGCGCGCCACGCTGGCGAGCGCGTTGCGGGCCAAGGAGTTCGCGGTCTCCATCCCTCTCGCCGAGCGGTGGGCCCGCGGGGTCGCCGACGTGATCGCCCGCCACGACCTCCCGTGGAACGTGCAGCGTCTCGGCGCGCGCGCCGAGTACTGGTTCTGTCCACCGCCTCGGAGCGGCGGAGATGCGGCCGCGGCCGTCGACCACGAGCTCGACGCGTTCCTGCACCTGTACGCCCTGAACCGGGGAATCCTGCTCACGCCGTTCCACAACATGGCGCTCTGCTGCCCCGCGCACACCGATGCCGACATCGACCGCCACACCGAGGTGTTCGCCGAAGCCGTCACGGAGCTCGT
>JBKJJI010000279.1:0-4080 GCA_046598115.1 Acidimicrobiia bacterium
ACCGGGTACCGGCTCGTGATGTCGCGCACCAGGTCGGCTTCGCCCTTCGGAGCGATGTCGTCGAGGAAGCCGTCGATCGTCGGTGAGATGACGCTGTCACCCCACTTCTCGAGCTGCGACGCGCGGAATGCGTGGGCCACGAGGTTCCGGTAGGCGCGGTGCTCCTGGCCGTCCATCGCGAGGATCAGCTCGCCCATGAACTGGCCGATGTGATCGGCGTTGATCGAGGACGAGAACGTCGCGCCGTCGCGCAGCACCCGCTCGACGTCGTCCCACCGGGTCACCTGGAACATGGTCTGCCCGGGCTGGCCCATCATCGTGCCGTCGGTCGGGATGACCGGGCACCGCTCGCGCGCCGCGGCCCACTGCGGATAGGGCTGGCCGGTCTCGAAGTCGAGGTGCTCGTACTCGAACGCGGGTGCGTCCTGGGTCATGTGGTTCCCCCTGGTCCCGGCGTCGTCGCCGCGCGATTCCTGACACGGTAGTCAGGTTCGATGGCGCCCGCACCGCTAGCCTCTGGCGTCATGGCCGGGCACGCAGGGATCGACCCCTTCCTCGAGACCCGAGATCCGTTCGCGGAGACAGGCGACCAGGAGGCGCTCCGCGAGCTCGCGCGAGGGGTCGCCGAGCGGGAGCTCGCACCCAACGCGCGTCACTGGGACGAGACCGAGGAGTTCCCGCAGGGCTCGTGGGACGCGATCCGCAAGGCCGAGCTCTTCGGCATCACGGTCGACGAGCGCTACGGCGGCATGGGGATGGGCGACATCGAGGCGGCGATCGTCCTCGAGGAGCTCGCCCGCGCCGACGTCTCCTCCGCGATCCTCGCCCAGCTCACGTTCAACGGCCCGCCGCGGGCGATCCAGCACCTCGGCAGCGACGCGATGAAGGAGCGCTGGCTCCCGATGGCGGCGAGCGGCGAGGCGCTGTTCTGCATCGGGATCAGCGAGACCGAAGCGGGATCGGCCGTCACGCACATGCGCGCCAAGCTCACGCCCGATGGCGACGGCTACCGACTCGACGGGTACAAGAACTACGTCACCGGCGGGCACAAGGCTCGGTGCTGCCTCGTGTGGTGCCGGTTCCCCGGCAGCGAGGGCGCCAAGGGCATCGGCGCAGTCGTGGTGGACCTCGAGTCCGACGGCATCACCGTCGCCGGGACGCACGTGAAGATGGGCCTGCGCGGCACGAGCGAAGCCGAGCTCGCCTTCGACGGTGTCCGCATCGAGCCCGGCGACGTGCTCGTCCCGGGCGACCCCACGAGTTCCGACGCGTTCAAGACGCTGATCTCGCACATCAACCACGAGCGGTGTGGCAACGCGGCGATGTGCGTCGGCGCCGCGCAGGGCGCACTCGAGTACGCGGTGCGCTACATGAACGAGCGGACGATCGGCGGCCGACCGATCGCCGAGCTCCAGGGGCTCCAGTGGAAGGTCGCCGACATGGCGACCCGACTCGAAGGTGCGCGCATGCTGTTGAACCGGGCCGTGCGCCTCGCCGGCCCGCATGGCACACCACCCGCGCTCGAAACCGCGATGGCCAAGACCGCCGCGAACCTCGCCGCGAAGTTCGTGTGCGACGAGGCGATCCAGCTGCTCGGTGGCTACGGGTACTCGCGCGAGTACCCCGTCGAGCGCGCCTACCGCGACATCCGCGGTCTGTGCATCGGCGCGGGAACGGTCGAGATCCAGCGCAACTTCGTCGGGTCCCAGGTGCTGCGCGGCAAGACGTCGGTCAGCTCCGGGTGGCGCAACCCCCTCGTCTGACGGCCCTGATCCGTCGGCGGCACCGTCCCGGCCCATGCCTCCCCTCCACTCGCCCCTCCGATCGACGTACCGCCACCCCGAGGCAACGTCGTACCGGGCTCCCGGCGGGCCCTGGGATCTCCCTTCCCTCGACGCGCTCTGCACGTCGGCGGCGAAGGCGACGCCGGGCGATGTGCTGGTCGACTCCTCCGCGAACGTCCGACTGACCGGACCCGCGCTGGACGCGGTCGTCGGCACCCTGGCCGGGGCGCTGCGAGCCGAGGGCGTGCGGCGCGGCGACGTCGTCGCCTGGCAGTGCCCCAACTGGTGGGAGGCCGTCGCGCTGTACCGGGCGTGCTGGCGCCTGGGCGCGATCGCCGGCCCCATCCACCATCTCGCGGGAACCGCCGACGTCGACGCCATGCTCGAGTGCCTCTCGCCCACCGTCTACTTCCCGACCGACGAGGTGCGCGGGCCGAGCGCGCGGCTCGCGCGGCTGCTGGAAGCCGGCGAGCCGGTCACGCGTCCGGCGGCACGGCCGTCGGACCTCGCGGCGGTCCTCTTCACGTCGGGCTCGACCGGTGGGCCGAAGGCCGCGCTCCACACGCAGCGTGGCTTCGCGTACAAAGCGCGCGTCATGGCTGCGGCGCACCGCCTGCGCACCGACGACGCGGTCCTGATGCCGGCACCGCTCGCGCACATCTCCGGGCTCCTCAACGCGGTGCTCATCCCCGGGGTCGTGCCGATCCGCGCCGACCTGATGGCTCGCTGGGACCCCGATGAGGCGAGCGCGACGATCGAGCGCGAGCGCATCTCGTTCATGATCGGGCCACCGACCTTCTTCATCACGCTCATGTCGGCGCCTGCATTCACCACCGAGAGGATGGCGTCGCTGCGGCTGGTGTCGAGCGGCGGAGCGGGCGTCACGCCCGCGTTCGTCGCCGAGGCGACCGACCGGCTCAGCGCGCAGGTGAAGCGGACCTACGGCTCGACCGAAGCACCCACCATCACGACGAGCACCCCTGACGACCCCCGCGAACGGGCACGCGAGACCGACGGTCGCGCGACCGGGGCGGCGCGGCTGCGGATCTCGGATCCGACGACCGGTAGCGAATGCCCGGTCGGCGACACCGGCGAGCTGTGGCTCCGAGGCCCGGAGCTCTTCGTCGGTTACTCCGACGCGGAGCAGACCCGCGCATCGATCACCCGCGGTTGGTTCCGCACCGGCGACCTCGCGACCGTCGACGACGACGGATGGCTCACGATCGTCGGTCGCATCAAGGACGTCATCATCCGGGCCGGTGAGAACATCCCCGCCGCCGAGGTCGAAGGGATCCTCGAAGCCCACCCCGCGGTGCGCCAGGCAGTCGTGGTCGGTCAGCCCGACGAGCGCCTCGGCGAGCGGGTGTGCGCGTTCGTCGTGACGTCGGAAGTCTTCGACGTCGAGGAGTGCGGGCGCTGGTTCGCGTCGCGGGGCGTCGCCCGGTACAAGACACCGGAGCAGATCGTGGTGGTCGACGAGCTGCCGCTCCTCGCGGCCGGCAAGCCGGACCGCGCTGCGCTGCGCGAGCGCGCCCGTCACACCTCATGACACCTCGCGTTCGCGCGCTGCTCGTAGCGGTGCTCCTCGTGACCACGGCAGCGGTCGCGCCCGACGATGCGTCGGGGGCTCCTGCTCCTCTCGACCTCGGCGGCGTCAAGACGTTCGCCTTCGCGATCGGCAGTCGTGCGACGACACCCGCGAACCACGACCGGCTCGCGAAGTACGACCTCGTCGTGCTCGATGGCATCGACGCACCGGCCTCCTTAGTCGAGAACCTGCGTTCCGGCGGCGCCATCGTGCTCGGCTACCTCAGCGTCGGGACGATCGAGCGGAACCGACCCTGGAGCCGCGCAGCGCGCCGCTATCGGCTCGACCGATGGCCCGACTGGGACGAGTGGTTCGCGGCGACGAGCGAGCCGGGTTTCCGCACACTCCTCACAACGACCGCTGCACCCCTCGTACTCGAACGCGGATTCGACGGTTTGTTCCTCGACAACGTCGATATGATCGCCGAGCACGCGGCTCAGTCGGATGGCATGTATTCGCTCGTCCGGGAGCTGGCGGGGCTCGTCCACGCCCGGAACGGTGTGCTCTTCGCCCAGAACGGCGACGATGTCATCCGGCCCGTCATCGATGTGCTCGACGGCTGGAACCGAGAAGACGTCTCGCTCACCTACGACTTCGACGACGGCCGTTACGCCCGAGTTCGACCCGCCGATTCGCGAATGGCCAGCCGGGTCGTTCGCGACCTCGTCGCCGCCGGACTCGTCGTCACGACGACGGACTACGCGCGAG
>JBKJJI010000256.1:0-4927 GCA_046598115.1 Acidimicrobiia bacterium
GCTTCGCGCCAGTGTCGACCTTGATCCCCGGGATGATGCCCTGGGACTCGAGCAGCTTCGGAAACGGGACCCCGTCGGAGCTGGACTGGCGGATCGTCTCGTCGAAGAGGATCACGCCACTGATGTGGTCGGCGACGTCCGGCGTCGTGAACAGCAACTCGCGGTAGGCACGCCGGTTGTCCTCGGTGGACTCGACCTTGATGGAGTCGAAGCGCTTCTTGATCGTGCCGCCCGACTCGTCGGCGGCGAGGATGCCCTTGCCCGGCGCGACGAGCGCCTGGGCGTTGGCGCGGAGGGTGTCGAGGTCCATGGTCCTTGCTCCTGTCATTGCCGCTCGCCGATCATTCCCACTCGATCGTGCCGGGCGGCTTGCTGGTGATGTCGTAGGCCACGCGGTTGACGCCCGGCACCTCGTTGATGATCCGCGACGCCATGCGTTCGAGCAAATCGTGGGGAAGACGGGCCCAATCGGCGGTCATCGCGTCCTCGGAGGTGACGGCCCGGATGATGATCGGGTACTCGTAGGTGCGGCCGTCGCCCATCACGCCGACCGTCTTCACGGCCGGGAGCACCGCGAAGCTCTGCCAGATCTCCCGCTCCAGGCCGGCCCGCCGCAGCTCCTCGAGCACGACGTGGTCGGCCTGGCGCAGCACCTCGAGCCGCTCGGGGGTGACCTCGCCGATGATGCGCACACCGAGGCCGGGTCCGGGGAAGGGCTGGCGCCACACGATGTGCTCGGGGAGCCCGAGCTCTTCGCCCACCGCCCGCACCTCGTCCTTGAACAGGCTGCGGAGCGGCTCGACGAGGTCGAAGGCCATGTCGTCGGGGAGCCCGCCCACGTTGTGGTGGCTCTTGATCATCGCGTTGTCGCCACCACCCGACTCCACGATGTCGGGGTACAGCGTCCCCTGCACGAGGAAGCGGGCGTCGGCGTGCTCGCGCGCAACCTCCTCGAACACCCGAATGAACGTCTCGCCGATGATCTTGCGCTTGGCCTCGGGTTCGGAGACCCCGGCGAGCGCGTCGAGGAAGCGGTCGGCCGCCTTCACGTGGATCAGGTCGACGTGGAACTGCGCCCGGAACGTCTCGTCCACCTGCTCGGGCTCGCCGAGACGGAGCAGCCCGGTATCGACGAACACACACGTGAGCTGGTCGCCGATCGCCCGGTGCACGATCGCGGCGGCCACCGCGGAGTCGACACCGCCCGAGAGGCCGCAGATGACCCGCTCGGTTCCCACCTGCGCGCGGATGTCGGTGACGGCCTCGTCGATGATGTTCGCGTTCGTCCACGTCGGACGCGCACCGCAGACGTCGAACAGGAAGGACGTGAGGACCTCCTGCCCGCGCTCGGTGTGCGCGACCTCCGGGTGGAACTGCACGCCATAGATGGCGCGCTCGCGATCCTCGAGGGCCGCGACGGGCGCACCCGGGGAGCTCGCGGTCACGACGAACCCGTCGGGTGCGGCAGTGATCGCATCGCCGTGGCTCATCCACACCGACTGCTCGCCGGCGAGGTTCGAGAGGACGACAGACGAACCGTCACGCGTCATCGGTGTGCGTCCGTACTCGCCGCCACCGGTGCGCTCGACGTTCCCGCCGAGCTGCAGCGCGACGAGCTGCGCGCCGTAGCAGATGCCGAGCACCGGAACGCCGGCGTCGTAGATCGCGGCATCGATGGTCGGAGCGTCAGGAACGTGCACCGACGCGGGACCGCCCGAGAAGATGATGCCGACCGGCTTCTTGGCGAGCATCTCCGCGATCGGCATCGTGCGCGACACGATCTCGGAGTAGACGCGCGCCTCGCGGACCCGTCGGGCGATCAGCTGTGCGTACTGCGCCCCGAAGTCGACGACGAGTACGACATCGTGCGAGGCGCTCATGCGAGCCTCAGCGGCCCATCCCCACGCCCTGCGCGCGCTGGAGTGCCTTGCCCTCGGTCTGCAGCGACGGCGCGACCATGACCTCGGCCTTCTGGAACTCCTTGAGCGTCTCGTAGCCCGTGGTGGCCATCGACGTCTGGAGGGCCCCGAACAGGTTGAGCGTGCCGTCGTTCTCGTGGGCCGGACCGATGAGGATCTCGGCGAGGCTCGCCTTGCGGCCGGCCTCGATCCGCGCGCCGCGTGGGAGCGTCGGGTGGAAGGTGGCCATGCCCCAGTGGTACCCGCGCCCGGGTGCCTCGTAGGCGCTGGCGAGCGGTGAACCGACCATCACCGCGTCGGCACCGCAGGCGATGGCCTTGGCGATGTCGCCACCGGTGCGCATGCCACCGTCGGCGATGACCTGCACGTAGACGCCCGTCTCGTCGAGGTGGCGGATGCGCGCACCCGCGGCATCGGCGATGGCCGTGGCCTGCGGGACGCCGATGCCGAGCACGCCGCGGGTGGTGCACGCGTGACCGGGACCGACGCCCACGAGAATGCCGATCGCGCCCGTGCGCATGAGGTGCAGTGCCGTGGAGTACGACGCGCAGCCGCCGACGATCACCGGCAGGTCGAACTCACGGATGAACTTCTTGAGGTTGAGCGGCTGACGCGACTCGTCCTTCGAGACGTGCTCGGCCGACACCACCGTGCCCTGGATCACCAGGAGGTCGAGCTCGGCTTCGAGCACCATGCTCGCGTACTGCTCGACGCGCTGCGGGGTGAGCGACGCGCACGCGGTGACGCCACCCTCCTTGATCTCACGGATCCGCTGACCGATCAGCTCGTCCTTGATCGGCTCGGCGTAGATCTCCTGCATCCGCGCGGTCGCCTTCTCGGGCGTGAGGGCTGCGGTCTCCTCGAAGAGCGACTCGGGGTCCTCGTAGCGGGTCCACAGGCCTTCGAGGTTCAGACACGCCATGCCACCGAGCTGGCCGATCTCGATGGCCGTCTTCGGCGAGGTGACGCCATCCATCGCGGCCGCGATGAGTGGCAGGTCGAACTTGTACGCGTCGATCTCCCAGGAGATGTCGACATCCTCGGGATCGCGGGTGCGCCGGCTGGGGACGATCGCGATCTCGTCGACCCCGTAGGCCCTCCGCCCGGACTTGCCGATCCCGATCTCGACTTCCACCAGGTCGACTCCTCTGTGCGAATGGCCCGTACGCCGCGGCTGAACTATCGACAATACCGCCCGGGTGGCCGGCCGCCGGGACCGGGCCGGTCCTGCCTGCCACCCGCCACTCGCCGCCCTCCACTCGCCGCCCTCCACTCGCCGCCCTCCGGCCGCCGTTGGGAGCGAGCGTCAGGCGCGGGACGCGGTGAGGTGCTCGAGGAACCCGGCGAGGATCCGGGCGGTGGCCCCCCAGACCGTCTCGCCGGGCAGCTCGAAGAAGTGGATGGGGCGGTCGGGGCCGGCCCCCGCCCCCATCTCGGCCGGGATGTCCCAGCGCTCCTCCCGGTAGGCCGCCTCGTCGAGCAGGTCCGAGAGCGCCACGTCGAAGACGGACACGACCTCGGTGAAGTCGGGCGCCAGGCGGGGGCAGGCCGGGAGCAGCCCGACGAAGGGCGTGAGCACGAACCGCCCCGCGACGGTCGTCATGCTGGCGAGCTCGGCCACGACGTCCACGTCGTCGGGCTCCAGGCCGATCTCCTCGTGGGCCTCCCGGAGCGCCGCGTCCCGCAGGGACCCGTCCACGCCGACGTCGAGCTTCCCACCCGGAAAGGCGATCTCGCCCTGGTGCGACGGCATCGTGTCGGGACGCTTGGTGAGGATGACCCTGGCCTCGCCGGCCTCCTCGAAGAAGGGCATGAGGACGGCGGCGGGTCGGGCCGACGGGGGTGCGGCCGGCACTGCGACCGTGGGGAGCGAGCGACAGGCCGCGCGCACCTCGCCGAGGGTGAACCGTCGGCGGTCGTCAGGGAGGGCGGCCCAGGGCGGCGGCGAGCCCGCCCGCGCCGACTCCGGCCGGGGGATCCGCTGCCGACCACCGCGCCCGCTCATCGGAGCAGCGTACGGGCGCTCGCGAGCACCGACGCCACACCTAGGCTCCTCGGGACGAGTCGACCTGCCGTCAGGGAGCACGCGTGCCCGATTGGAACCTCGCCGACGTGTACGAGTCGATCGCGGATGCGATCCCGGACCGCCCGGCGCTCGTCTCCGGGGGAAGATCTCGTTCGTGGCGGGACCTCGACGAGCGGGCCGCCCGACTCGCGGCAGGATTCACCGACCTCGGGCTCGAGCCCGATGCGAAGGTCGCGCTCTACCTCTACAACTGTCCGGAGTACGTCGAGGCGTCGTTCGCCGCGTTCAAGATGCGGGGCGTCCACGTCAACGTCAACTACCGCTACCTCCAAGACGAGCTCGCGTACCTCCTCGACAACTCCGACGCCGAGATCGTGCTGTTCCACGGAGTCCTCGGCGAGCACGTCGCCGCGGTGCGCGACCGCTGCGCCGGTGTGAAGGCGTTCGTCCAGGTCGATGACGGATCGCCCCTCGTCGACGGCGCGCTGCGCTACGAGGATCTCATCGCCGAGCACGATCCGATGGAGCGCATCCCTCGATCGGGCGACGACCGGTGGTTCCTCTACACGGGCGGGACGACCGGCATGCCCAAGGGAGTGATGTGGCGCCACGAGGACCTCTTCGGGAGCCTGGCCGAGGCGGTCTACCCGATCCTCGGCGGAGTGGTCCCGGACGAATCGGCGGGCGCGGGCGCGGCTGCATTGGAGATCATCGAGGGTGGCCGGGCGCCGGTGCACCTTCCCGCCTCGCCCCTCATGCACGGCACCGGCGGCATGACGTCGATGCAATCCTTCTTCGCGGGCGGCGCCATCGTGACCCTCGAGTCCCGCCACTTCGACCCCGACGAGCTCTGGCGGGTGGTGGCCGAGCAGCAGGTCACCCAGATGGCGATCGTCGGCGATGCGTTCTGCAAGCCGATGGTGCGTGCGCTCGACGAGGCCACCGCGCGCGGCGAGCCGTACGACCTGTCGTCGCTCGGGCT
>JBKJJI010000375.1:0-4042 GCA_046598115.1 Acidimicrobiia bacterium
CCTCGAGCTCGGCGGTCAGCAGATCAAAAAGGGCGACAAGGTCGTGATCTGGTACATCTCCGCGAACCGCGACGAGAAGAAGTTCCCGGACCCGTTCACGTTCGACGTCGGCCGTACCCCGAACGAGCACGTCGCGTTCGGCGGCAGCGGCCCGCACTTCTGCCTCGGCGCGAACCTCGCCCGCTCCGAGATCACCATCATGTTCGAGGAGGTCCTCGACCGCCTCGACGAGATCGAGTTCGCAGGGCCGGTGAGCCGTCTTCGCTCGAACTTCATCAACGGCCTCAAGCACGTCCCGATCAGCTTCAAGGCCACGTAGCGGCCCTCCCGCGTCAGTCCTCCCGGTGCAGGTTCGGGGGCTGCGGGAGCGACGCGATCTGTGACGCGACGAACGCGTCGAGGCCCGCACCTCGGGCTCGCATCTTCGATGACGCCTCCTCTGGGTGCGTCATCACGTGGTAGCGGTCGTCGCGGATCGCGTCGGCGATCAGGCCACCCACGACCGACGCGGGAACCGGCGTCTCCAGCGGGATCTCGCGGATCCAGCGCGAGATGTCGTCAACACCGCCGAGACGTGCCGTCTCCCCCATATTCGACTCGACCAGCCCCGGCGTCACGAGGGTGACGCCGAGCCCGAGCGGCTTGACGTAGAGCGCGAGGGCCTCGGTGAATCCGGTCACGGCGAACTTCGCGGTGATGTAGGTCGGGTGGTCCCACGCGTAGGCGAACAGGCCGGCGACCGAGGCCGTGTTCACGAGGTGGCCCGTCCCCCGCTCCAGCAGATGCGGGAGGAACGCCCGGACGGTACGGATCACGCCGTAGAGGTTGATCTGGAGGATCCAGTCCCACTCCTCCATCGAGAGGCCTTCGGGCGGCCCGATCATCGCGACACCTGCATTGCTCATCACGATGTCGACGTGACCCATCGTCGCGATGGCCTCGTCGCGCAGCGCCTCGATGTCGGCGTCCTGCGTGACGTCGCAATGGACGCCGAGGTACCGGCGACCGAGCGCCTCGACCTCCTCTTTCACCTCTTCGAGACGGACGTCGTTCACGTCGGCGGCCACGATGTCGGCGCCCCGTCGCGCAAGCTCGAGCGCGGTGGCCCGTCCGATCCCGCTCGCGCCCCCGGTGATGACTGCGACCTTGCCGTCGACCTCCATCACCCTTGCGCTCCTCCGTCGCGATCCATCACCCTTGCGCTCCTCCGTCGCGATCCATCACCCTTGCGTCCCCTCCTGCTCGACCACCAGCTTCCACGCCGGATCGGCCGAGTACGCCCCCTCGGCGAACGCTCCGTAGTCGGCACCCTTTCGGAGCGACTGGCCGCCGTCGATGCTGATGCACTGGCCGGTGATGTACGACGACTCCGGTCCGACAAGGAACCGCGCCAGTGCGCCGACGTCGTGCACAGTGCCGGCCCGGTGGAGCGGGATCTCGGCGAGATAGCTGTCCATCACCGGCCCGCCCTGGGTGATCGCGCTCATGAGCTCGTTGTCGATGATCCCCGGGCGGATCGAGTTGACCCGGATCCGGGCCGACCCCAGCTCGTCGGCGGCGACCCGCAGCAGCTGGTCGAGCCCGGCCTTCGCGGCGCCGTAGATCCCGAGGAAGCGGAAGCTGTCGAGGCCGGCGTGCGACGACACCCCCACGAACGAGCCGCCCGATCCGGACCGGGCTGACGTGGCGAGGTGAGGAGCTGCTGCCTTCAGGGTCAGGAACGTCCCGACCACGTTGAGTTCGAGCGTCGCGCGGACCGCCTCGACATCGGCCATGTGGATCGGGCCCATGTGCAGCGACCCGCCCGCGGAGGCGACCACGCCGTTGAGTCCGCCGCCCTCGTCGACAGCCTTCGCCACCGCGGCGGCGACCTGCGCCTCGTCGGTCACGTCGGCCGCGATCACATGCACGCCCGCACCCGGGACCGCGTCGCGAATGCGTGACGCCGCGACGTCGAGCTTGTCGAGCGTGCGACCGCAGATCGTCACCACCGCGCCGTCGCGCGCCAGCGCGAGTGCGCAGCCCTCACCGATCCCGCTGCCTCCCCCGGTGACCAGCACCGAGTACCCGTCGAGCGTCGCCATCTCGTACTCCCCATCCCATGTCCGGCACCGACGGCCGGCGACCGAGACCGATAGGTTCGCGCACCATGAGCGACGAGACCCGACGGGAGCGCGGCGAGCGCATCTGGCGCGAGGTGATGGGGTTCGATGCCCTCCCCGCCACCGAGCCCTACACCGAGTTCACGATCGACACCGTGTTCGCCGAGCTCTGGGACCGTCCTGGCCTCTCCCGTCGAGATCGCCGACTGATCTCGCTGACGATCTGCGCGATGTCGGCCCAGGGGACCGCCATGGGGGCGCATGTCGCCGCCGCGCTGAGCAGCGGCGACCTCACGGCCGACGAGCTCGACGAATGGGTGCTCCAGCTCTCGTTCTACGGCGGCTGGCCCGTCGGCTCCTCGGCCTACGCCGCCCTCCGCAGCGCCATCGCGAAGGCCGCACCACCTGCCTGATCGATATCTCCCGGCTTCCGGTGACCGATCGCGCCCTCCGGAGGGCGGATTCCGTCACGGGAACGGACCGAGGGCGGGTTTCGGTTAGCGGTCGCTGACCAGGTCGGCCACGAGGTCCAGGCAACGCAGGTCGGTCGTCGCCGGCACGAGGATGCACTCGTCACAACCCGCCACTTCGTACGCGTCGAGAGCGGCACGGATCCGGTCGCCATCCGACGCGCTGACCATCCCCGCGACCATCTCGGCGATCTCGGTGCCGAACACCTCGAGATAGTCGTGGGTGAACGTGCGAAGGCGCGTGGCAGCGTCGGGGCCGAGGGCGAAGAAGAACCCGCTCACGAGGCGCGGCTTCGTCTCGCGGCCCGCGTCGGTCCATGCCGCCTCGGTCGCGCGGAACGCGGCGTCCACCTCGGCGCCATCGGCGGTGACCGAGAACCCGCTGATCCCGTCGGCCCACTGTGCTGCTCGCGCGAGCGCCTTCGGGCCCATCGCGCCCGCGAGCAGTCGCGGCGCGGCCTGCACCGGTTCCGGGCCCACGACCGACCCGTCGGCCGCCGCGCCCCCCGACCAGAGTCGCCGCAGCTCGGCGACGGCGTCGTCGAGACGCTGGTGCCGCTGCGCGAACGACGAACCCAGCGCCGTGTAGTCCTGCTCGCGCCCTCCCACGCCGACGCCGATCTCGAGCCGACCGTTCGAGAGCACGTCGATGGTCAGCAGCTCCTTCGTGACCATCGCCGGTGCATGCCACGGCAGCACGAGCAGGTTCGCGAACACGCGCGCACGCTCCGTGAGCGCCGCGGCGGCCGCGCACGCGGTCAGCCCTTCGACGTTGTGGAACGTGATCCGCTCCCCCGCCGACACCGACGAGAACGGACCGTCGTCGATCCCGCGACACCAGGCCTCGAACGAGTCGTGGTCGAGCCCGCGTGCCATCTGCGGGATCGCGACCCCGACCTCCATGCCTCCGCCCATCGGGCTGCTTGGGCCGCCTACCGCGGCGCGCGCGGCATCCCGAGGCCGGCCATCTGGATGATCTCGCGCTGCACCTCGTTGACACCGCCGCCGAACGTCCCGACGGGCGCCGAGCGATACGCCTGCTCGAGCTGCCCGTGGAGCACCGTGCCCGGGGAGCCGTCGGTGATCGTGGCGTACGCACCGACGATCTCCATGAGGCGCCGCACCGACGTGCACTGCTCCTCGGTGCCGAGCACCTTCATCGCGGACGCATCGGCGGGGTTGAGGTCACCGCTGCCCGACGCCACCTTCCAGTTCATCAGCCGCATCGCCTCGACGACCGCATGCACACGTGCCAGCGAGAGCTGGACCCACTCCTGGTCGATCACCCGGGTGCCGTCGGCGAGCACCTCCTTCGCCGCCCACTCCCGCACCGACTGGAGCTGGCGGTCGATGCGACCGGCGGGTCCGAGTGCGACCCGCTCGTGGTTCAGCTGGTTGGTGATGAGCTTCCAGCCGGCGTTCTCGGCGAGCACGACGTTGGTGACGGGGACGCGCACGTCCTCGTAGAAG
>JBKJJI010000025.1:0-17656 GCA_046598115.1 Acidimicrobiia bacterium
TTCCTCATAGAACGCGCCGCGGCCCTGGACCCCGAAGTCCTCCGCCATGGTGATCTGCACCTGGCGCACGATGTCGCGGTTCCAGATCGGCTCGAGGAACGAGTTGGCGAAGCGGAAGTACAGGATGTTCTGGATCGCCTCCTTGCCCAGGAAGTGGTCGATCCGGAAGATGTCGTGCTCGGCGAAGACCGAGTGGAGGATCTGGTTCAGCTCGCGTGCCGACGCGAGATCTCGCCCGAACGGCTTCTCGACGATGACGCGGGCGTTCGTGGCACAGCCTGCCGACCCCAGGTGCTCGACGACGACCGGGAAGAGACTCGGGGGGATCGCGAGGTAGTGGGCGGGACGCTTCGCGTCGCCGAGCGCCTTCCGGAGTGCGGTGAACGTGGCCGCGTCGTTGTAGTCACCCGCGATGTACGAGAGCGACTTCGCGACGCGCGTGAACGCGTCTTCGTCGTCGACGCCGCCTCCGAACCTCTCGATCCCGTCGCGGGCTCGCGCGATCAGGTCGTCCAACGCCCAGTCCGACGACGCCACCCCGATCACCGGGACCGACAGCGAGCCCCGCTTCGCCATCTCGAAGAGCGCGGGGAAGATCTTCTTGTGGGCGAGGTCGCCCGTCATGCCGAAGAAGACGAGCGCGTCGGAGGTCGGGGGCGCGCTCACGTGTGCCCCTCCGTCGGCTTCTCGACGTGGCCACCGAACTCCTTGCGCATCGCCGAGAGGATCCGGTTCGCGAAGTCGCCCTGGTCGCGGGACTCGAACCGCTCGAAGAGCGCAGTCGCGAGTACCGGGACGGGCACGCCCTCGTCGACGGCGGCAAGAACCGTCCAGCGACCCTCACCGGAGTCGGAGACGCGTCCGTCGAAGCCGTCCAGGGTCGGCGACTCGCGGAACGCGTGCGCGGTGAGGTCGAGCAACCACGACGAGATCACGCTGCCGCGACGCCAGACCTCTGCCACCGCCGCGAGGTCGAGGTCGTAGCGGTAGAGCGCAGGATCACGGAGAGGGGTGGTCTCCGCGTCTGCCGCGCGATCGGCGTTCCCGACGTTCGCGTGGCGCAGCACGTTCATGCCCTCCGCGTACGCGGCCATCAGCCCGTACTCGATCCCGTTGTGCACCATCTTCACGAAATGGCCCGCCCCGCTCGGACCGCAGTGCAGATAGCCGTGCTCGGCCTGACTCGGCGCACCCTCCGCACCGGCCGTGCGAGGTGCGGCATCGACGCCGGGGGCGATCGTCGCGAAGATCGGGTCGAGCCGCGCGACCACGGCGTCCTCGCCCCCGATCATCAGGCAGAAGCCGCGCTCGAGGCCGAACACCCCGCCGCTCGTCCCCACATCGACGTAGTGGATCCCCTTCGTCGCCAGGTCGCCCGCCCGACGGAGGTCGTCGTGGTAATAGGAATTCCCGCCGTCGACGACGACGTCGTCATCGTCGAGCAGCGGGACGAGCTCGGCGAGGGTCGTGTCGACGACCGCGGCGGGCACCATGATCCAGATCGTGCGTGGCTGCTCCAGCGCAGCGACGAAGTCGGCGAGCGTCGCGGCCCCGGTCGCGCCCTCCGCGACGAGCGTCGCGATCGCGTCAGTGTGCACGTCGTGGGCGACGCACTCGTGCCCGTCGCGCATCAGCCGACGCACGAGGTTGGCGCCCATGCGCCCCAGGCCGATCATGCCGAGCTGCATCCGGGCTCCTCGCGTCCTCTCGGCGGTCGTGTCGAACGGCAGCGGCGCCAACCGTCGCTGCGATCGTTGCGGCTCGGCTCCGCCATCGCAAGGCGGCGGGCGAAACACCCGAAGGTCGCCGAGGCGCGCCGCTACGATCGTTGGGTGCTGCGCGTCGGTTTCCTCGGCCCTCGCGGCACCTTCGCGGAGGAGGCGCTGCGCACGCAGCCCGACCTCGCGGCGGGCGAGTGCGTGCCCCTGCCGACGGTCCCCCAGGTCATCACCGCGGTGGAGCGCAACGAGGTCGAGGTCGGGCTGGTGCCCATCGAGAACTCGATCGAGGGGACCATCACCGTCACCATCGACACGCTCGCGTTCGACACCGACCTCCTGATCCAACGCGAGATCGACCTGCCCATCTCGTTGCACCTCTGCGCGAAGCCGGGGACGGCCCTCGCCGACGTGCGTCGCGTGATCTCGCACCCGAACCCCCTCGGCCAGTCGCGCGGCTGGCTCAGCGCGAAGCTCCCCGATGCCGAGCTCGTGGCGGCCAACTCCACCGCCGAGGCCTCCCGGCAGGTGGCGGAGACGTCGGGGAACGACCACGCGTCGATCGGCACGCTGCAGGGGGCAGAGCTGGCCGGGCTCGAGGTGCTGGCCTCGGAGATCGCGGACCATCCGGAGAACGAGACCCGGTTCGTGGTCGTCGGCACGGGGATCCCCGCCCCGTCAGGACACGACAAGACCTCGATCGTGTGCTTCCAGCGGGAGGACCGCCCCGGCTCGCTCCTCGCGATCCTCCAGGAGTTCGCGGCCCGCGCCATCAACCTGACGAAGCTCGAGTCGCGCCCCACCAAGCGGGGCCTCGGTCAGTACTGCTTCTTCATCGACTTCGAGGGTCACGTGTCCGACGAGGTCGTCACCGACTGCCTGCGCCAGCTCGCCGCGCACCTCGCCGAGGTGAAGTTCCTCGGTTCGTACCCCGTCGCCGGCGACGCGGCCCCTGCTCGCCGTCTCGCCGCGACAGATGCGTGGCAGCAGGCCGACGCCTGGATCGAAGGCGTGCGGAGCCAGGTGCGTCGACCCGGTGCGTGAGCGGGGCCGGGTGATCCGCCGATGATCGACCTCAAGCGGTTGCGCGACGACCCCGAGATGCGTCCCGCGATCGAACGCAAGCGGGTCGCAGCGGGCCTCCTCGACGAGGTGCTCGCCCTCGACGCCGACCGCCGTACGGCACAGCCCGTCGTCGACCAGCTGCGGTCGCGGCAGAAGCAGGCATCGAAGGCGGTCGGTACGGCGGCGCCGGAAGCGCGCGACGCCGCCATCGCCGCGGCGGGGGACCTCAAGCGCGAGGTGCAGGAGGCCGAGCGGACGCTCAGCGACCTCGACGCGCGCGTCACCGAGCTCGCGCTCCAGGTCCCGAACCCTGCCGACCCGTCCGTCCCCGACGGCGGAGAGGACGACGGCGACGTGCTGCGCGTCGTCGGCGACACGCCGCCACCCCCACCACTCGACCACGGCGCGTTCGCAGCGGCGCTCGGTTTCGTCGACACGGACCACGCGGTCGAGGCGAGCGGCTCGCGCTTCGCGTCCTTGATGCGAGAGGCGGTGCTCGTCGAGCTCGCGCTCGTGCAATGGGTCATGGGGCGACTGGTCACCGAGGGGTTCACGCCGGTCGTCCCGCCGGTGCTGGTGCGCGAGCACGCGATGGTCGAGGCCGGCTTCTTCCCCACGGACCGCAGCCAGGTGTACGACGTCGACGAAGGGGAGCTGTTCCTCGTCGGGACGAGCGAGGTGCCGCTCTCGACGTTGCATCGCGGCGAGCGGTTCGACGTCGGCGCGCTCCCGGCGCGCTACGCCGCGTTCTCGACGTGCTTCCGCCGCGAGTCCGGGACCTACGGGAAAGACACGACCGGGATCTTCCGCGTGCACCAGTTCGACAAGGTCGAGATGTTCTCATGGGCGCTCCCCGACGACTCCGGCGACGAGCACGAACGCCTGCTCGCGATCGAGGAGGGCATCCTCGGCGCGCTCGGGCTCCCCTACCGCGTCGTGAACATCGCAGCCGGCGACCTCGGTGCCGCCGCGGCGAAGAAGTACGACCTCGAGGTGTGGCTCCCGTCCGAAGGTCGGTACCGCGAGCTCACGTCGTGCTCCAACTACCGCGACTTCTCGGCGCGCCGCCTCGGCACGCGGGTGAAGACCGAGAGCGGCAGCGAGCTCGTCCACACGCTGAACGGCACCGCGTGTGCCGTCGGCCGCACCCTGGTGTTCTGCTTCGAGCACTACCAGGAGGACGGCGCGTTCGTCGTCCCCGACGTGCTGCGCCCGATCACCGGCTTCGATCGCGTGGAGCGCCCGGGCACCTGAGCCGACCGACCTAGCCTTGCCGCGAGGGAGGGGTGCCAGAGCGGCCGAATGGCGCGGTCTTGAAAACCGCTGAGGTGCAAGCCTCCGTGGGTTCGAATCCCACCCCCTCCGCTGGTCCTACGCTCCATCGATGCACGAGTGGTGGCGCGACGCGGTGCTGTACCAGATCTACGTGCGGTCATTCGCCGACTCGAACGGCGACGGCATCGGTGACCTCCCGGGCGTCACCGCGCACCTGGATCACCTCGCGTGGCTCGGGGTCGACGGCATCTGGCTGTCGCCGACGTTCCCGTCGCCGAACGACGACTGGGGCTACGACGTCGCCGACTACTTCGGTGTGCACCCCGACCTCGGCACCCAGGAGGATCTCGACGGTCTGATCGCCGCGGCCGATGCCGTCGGGATCAAGGTGCTGCTCGATCTCGTGCCGAACCACACGAGTGTCGAGCACCCGTGGTTCCAGGACGCGCGGTCGTCGCGCGCCGCACGGCATCGCGACTGGTACGTCTGGGCGGACCCCTCCGCCGACGGTGGCCCTCCGAACAACTGGGTGAGCAGCTTCTCGGGATCGGCCTGGACGCTCGATCCGTCGCCCGCGTCCGGCGAGCCCGCGCAGTACTACCTGCACAACTTTCTCGAGAGCCAGGCTGATCTCAACTGGTGGAGCGCCGAAGTCCGCGACGAGTTCGACCTGATCCTGCGGCACTGGTTCGACCGCGGCGTCTCGGGGTTCCGCATCGACGTCGCCCACATGATCGTGAAAGACGCCGAGATGCGAGACAACCCACCCGCCACCGACCGAGACCCGCTGCTCGACCAGCTCCGCGGGCAGGTGCCCGTCTACAACTCGAACCGCCCCGAGGTCCACGACGTGCACCGTCACTGGCGCACGATCGCCGACGGCTACGAGCCGTCCAGGCTCCTGCTCGGTGAGACGTTCGTCGGTCACCTCGAAGAGGTGATCTCGTACTACGGCGCAAACGACGAGCTCGGCCTCGCGTTCAACATCCCGTTCCTCCGAGAGCCGTTCGACGCTCCGACGTTGTGCGTGATCGTCGAGGAGACGGAACGCCTGCTACCCCCCGACTGCACCGCGGTGTGGACGGGGAGCAACCACGACATGTCACGCGGGCCCACCCGATGGTGCGACGGCAACGAGGACGCGTTCCGCTGCGCGCTCGTCATGCTTCTGACGCTGCGCGGGAGCGCCGTCCTCTACTACGGCGACGAGATCGGACTCCCGGATACCAACGTCCCCGACGACCGACTGCTCGATCCGGTGACCGTCCGCCTCCACCGTCTCATCGACCGCGACGCCGCGCGCACCCCGATGCCGTGGTCCGACGCCTCGGGTGGCGGGTTCACGGTCGACGGCGTCGAGCCCTGGCTCCCGTTCGGTGACATCGCCGCGTGCAACGTGGCCGCCCAGCGCGACGACCCGCACTCGACCCTCCAGCTCACCCGCGACCTCCTCGCGTTGCGCAAGGAGCACCCCAGCCTGCGGACCGGCGCGTACCAGACGGTCGTGTGCGAAGGCGCGACGTGGGCGTGGCGTCGGGGCGACGACCTGCTCGTCGCACTGAACCTCGGTGACGAGCCGACGTCCGTCGACGGTGCCGAGGGCTCGATCCTGCTCGGGACGGACCGCAGACGCGACGGAGCTGCGGTGACGGGCGTGGCGCACCTCGGTGCCTACGAGGGCGTCGTCGTCTCACTCGCCGTCTGACGCGTCTCCGCTCGCGCTCGAGGCCTCACGCTCGAGGAGCGCCCGCTTGCGCTCCACGCCCATCGAGTAGTTGCCGAGGCCGCCCGCGGCCGGGACGACCCGGTGGCACGGCACCACTACCGGCGCGGGGTTCGTCGCGCAGGCCCGGCCCACGGCGCGCGCTGCGTTCGGTCGACCGATCGCTGCCGCGACCTGCGCGTATGTGCGGGTCTGGCCCGCGGGGATCCGACGCAGCTCTTCCCAGACACGTCGCTGGAACGCGGTGCCGCGGAGATCGAGTGGGAGGTCGCGCGACGGCGTCCCGCCGGCGATCGCGTCCAGCACCATCGCCACGACGTCGCGCAGGGTGCCGTCGTCGCGACGGACGTGGGCCGCATGGAACTCGGCGACCAGCCGCGCCTCCAGCTCGTCGGGATCGTCACCCAACGCGATCTGGCACACACCGCGGTCGGTCGACGCGACGAGCAGCGATCCGAGCGAGCATGCGACGACGGCGTAGGTGATCGCGGCACCCGCGCCTCCGGCGCGATACGACGCCGGCGTCATCCCGAGGTGGTCGTGGGCCGACTCGTAGAGCCGACTCGTCGATCCGTAGCCGGCGCTGAACAGCGCGAGCGCGACCTCGCCGCCGCTGCGAAGACCGTCGCGGAGGCGCTCGCGGCGGAGGGAGTCGGCGTACTGCCGGGGCGTCACGCCGAGGGTGCGGACGAACGCGCGTCGCAAGCTGTCGGGGGACACGTCGAGGGCGCTCGCGAGCTCGACGGTCGTAGGGATCCGATCGTCGATCGCGGCGATCCGGTCGCACGCCGCCTCGACCAGGGCGGCCCCGGTCGACGGGGCGGCGCCGTGGCGGGCGTCCGGGGGCATGGGAGTCGGGGGGAAGGTGGTCGTCATCCGTCTGTTGTACGACGGGACGCCCGCCACCGCTATCCGCTTTCGGCGTGGGCCGCGGTCCAGTCGAGCAGGTCCTCCACCGGCCACGAGTTGACGATGCGGTCGATGGCGACACCGGCTTCGGCGACCCGGTGGCAGCCGTACGGCTGCCAGTCGAGCTGCCACGTGGCGTGCGCGTCGGAGTCGATCGAGATCTTGGCGCCGGACTCGTCGACGAGGCGGAGGAGCCGGCGTGGAGGGTCGAGGCGTTCGGGTCGGGAGTTGACCTCGATCGCCTTGTCGAGATGCGCCGCTGCCGCGAACACCATCTCGGCGTCGAAGGTCGACTCGGGACGTCCTCGCCCGACGACGAGGCGCCCGGTGCAGTGGCCGAGGATGTCGACATGCGGGTTCGCGAGCGCGGTCACCATGCGCTTCGTCATCGCGCCCGACTCCATGTCGAGCTTCGTGTGCACGCTGGCGACGACGACGTCGAGGCGCGCCAGCACGTCGGCATCCATGTCGAGGGAGCCGTCGTCGCGGATGTCGACCTCCATGCCGGTGAGGACGCGGAACGGCGCGAGCTCGGTGTTGAGCGCCGCGACGGTGTCGATCTGCTCGGTGAGGCGGTCGGCGTCGAGCCCGCCGGCGACCCGTACGAGCGGAGAGTGGTCGGTGAGCGCGAGGTACTCGTGGCCGAGCTCGGCCGCGGCGCGGGCCATCGCCTCGACGGTGGCGCCGCCGTCGGACCAGTCGGAGTGGAGGTGGAGGTCGCCCCGGAGCGCCGCGCGCACGGGTCCCGCGAGGTCGGTCGGAGGCGCAGTGGAGCCGTCGAGCTTGGTGAGGTACTCGGGCGTCTTGCCCGCGAGTGCCTCGGAGATCACCGCGGCGCTACTCGCACCGATGTCGGTGAGCTCGGTGAGCTTGCCTGCGTCGGCGAGTGCGCGCAGCTCGTCGACGGGGACGTCGCGGATCGCGTCTGCCGCGCGTCGGAACGCCTGCACCTTGGGTCGCGCGTTGCGAACCCGCTGCAGCAGGTCGGCGATGCGTTCGAGCGCTTCGACCGGGTCCACTCGGCCACGGTACCCGCACTGCGCGACGCGTAGACTTCGATTCCTCCCGGAGGGATGACCGAGAGGCCGAAGGTGCTCGCCTGCTAAGCGAGTAGGGGGTGCAAACCTCCTCGAGGGTTCAAATCCCTCTCCCTCCGCCACATGAGCGACACCAAGCACGACGATGTTGCGCACGCGCTGCGCGTGCTCGGGTCCGCGACCCTCGGGGAGTCCGGCGGTCGACCGATGCGCGCGCGCATCAGGCCGGTGTGGCCCGGGGCGACCCTCGTCGCCGCGGCGTTCCCGGTGCGGTGCACGCCCGGCGACAACCTCGCCGTGCACGTCGCGGTGGCGCGTGCGCCCGAGGGTCACGCGCTCGTCGTCGACGTCGGTTCCGAGCGCGAGCTGGGCTACTGGGGTGAGGTGCTCACGACCGCTGCCGAGTCCCGTGGGGTCGCCGGGCTGGTGATCGACGGGTGCGTCCGCGACGTCGCGGCGCTGACGGCGCACGGCTTCCCGGTCTTCTCCACGGGGATCGCCCTCCCGGGAGCCACCAAGGACCGACCGGGCGAGGTCGGCAGTTCGGCCGCGGTGGGAGGCGTCGAGGTGGCCCTCGGCGACTGGATCGTCGGCGACGTCGACGGGGTCACCGTCGTCCCGGGCGACGCCGTCGACACCGTGCTCGATGCCGGCAGGTCCCGCGAGGCCAAGGAGCGGGCGATCTTCGACGCGCTGGGGGCAGGCGCCACCACCCTCGAGCTCCTCGACCTCGACGCCACTCGCATCACCGACGCCTCCCCCTGATGCTTTGGCGTCGCTAGGCAGGTCTCACGCGCACCTCTGCGACGCCAAAACGCCTTGGGGTGGGTGAAGCGGTCGTCAGGGGGTGATGAGGTTCGGGGGGAGCTCGCCGGCGAGCACGGCGACCGCGCCCTCGCACGCGAGGCGGGCCATCCGGGTGCGCGTCGCCACCGATGCGGACCCGATGTGGGGGAGGAGCACGGTGCGGGGTGCCGCGAGCAGGCGGGGATGGACCTCGGGTTCGCGCTCGAAGACGTCGAGCCCGGCCGCGAAGAGGTGCCCGTCCTCGAGTGCGCCGGCGAGCGCCTCCTCGTCGACGACCGGACCGCGTGCCGTGTTCACGAGCACCGACCCGGGCCGCAGCCGGCCGAGGCGTGCCGCGTCGATCAGGTGGCGGGTGGCGTCATTGAGGGGGACGTGCAGCGAGATGATCGTGCACTCAGCGAGCATCTCGTCGAGGTCGGCGCGCCATCCCGGTTCGCCGGTGTCGGAGCGCGTGTGGTGCAGCACCGTCATGCCGAACCCCGCCGCGCGGCGGGCGACCGCACGGCCGATGCGCCCGTAGCCCACGAGCCCGAGGGTCGCGCCGTGCACGTCGTGGCCGAGGTACTGGTTGATGCCCCACCCGTGCCAACGGTCGCCGCGCAGGTCGGCCTCCGCCTCGGACGCCAGGCGCGACGCGGCGAGGATCAGAAGGAACGCGACATCGGCCGTGGTCTCGTCGAGCACACCGGGGGTGTTGCACACCGCGACGCCGGCGCGGGTGGCCGCGGCGACGTCGACGTTGTCGTAGCCGACCGCCACGTTGGCGACGACCACGAGGCGCGGCGCCCCGGCCTCGATGACGGACGCGTCGATCCGGTCGGTGAGCAGCGACACGATCGCGTCGACGTCGGCCGCTGCATCGCGCAGCTCGTCGGAGGTGAAGGCGGTGTCGTCCTCGCGGGCAACGATCTCGTGGCCGGCGTCGACGAGGGGGTCGGTCCCGCCGTCGGGGAGACGGCGGGTGACGAGGACGCGCGCCATCGCCGCGCGTCAGTGGTTGGTGTAGTCGACGGCGGGCGCGTCGGGGACACCCACCGCGAAGCAGAAGCAGTGGATGGGTGCGTGATCGCTCACCGGACGCAGGCTGTGCACGAGGTTCGGCGGGATGTGCACGAGGTCGCCCTGGGCGATCTCACGCTCCTCGCCGTCGATCGTCATGAGGCCCCGCCCAGAGGTGACGTAATAGAACTCGTGCGTGGGGTGCGAGTGTGGGTCCACCAGGCCGCCGCCCGCGACCTCGAACTCGCTCACCAGCTCGAGATGCCCGCCCACGGTGATGTCGTGCATCTCCCGGGGCGACACGAGCCACCAGACGGGGACCGTGCCGTTGTGCTCGACCACCGGCTCGACGTCTTCGATCGAACGGACATCCATCGTGGGTCCCCCGCTAGGTGGGTTCGTGCTCGGCCCACACAATGTACCGATCTGGCATCCTGGGCGCGATGAGTGAGCTGCGCATGATGCGCCTGCGCGCCGAACCGCTCGCCGCCGTCGCGTGGACCCCGTTCGGGTGGCTGCCGGTGCTCGACACTGATCCCGCCGACGGCCGGGAGACGCTCTCGTACGAGTGGGGCGACCCGCATCTCAACGTCATCACGCACGCGCCCGGCGAGGTCGAGCGCACAGCCGGCGGACAGGTCTGTGACCGCCTGTACCGACACGACACCCACACCCAGGCGCTCATGTCGCTGAACTGCGACGCGGTGCTCGCAGTCGCCCCCGCGAGCACCACGTTCGGCGACCCGGCCGACGTCGGAGCGATCCGGGCGTTCCTCGTCCGGCCCCACGAGACCCTCGTGCTGCACCGGGGGACCTGGCACTGGGGCCCGTTCCCACTGGGCGACGAGCCCGTCCGTCTCCTCAACGTGCAGGGTCGCCGCTACGCCGAGGACAACGCGTCGGTCGACCTCGCGGCCGCGACCGGCGCGGTCGTGGAGGTCAGCGTCTGATCGGGGGCTCTGCCGCCGCGTCGACGCGCTTCCAGACGCGGTCGTGGACCGCGAGGGTCGTCACTGAGGCAGCCACGATGGCCACCAAGTTGATCCCGAGCTGGCCGGCCGCACCCGCAGCGTCGGACCAGCCGCCGAACACGATGTCGACGCCCAGCGCGGCGGCGGCCGGGATCGTCGTGACCGACACGAGCACACCCGCGAGCGCGGCCTGGCGCCCCTGGGCGAGCGCGATCGTTCCCGCGACGCCCGCCGCCAGCGCGACCACGACGGAGAGCACGTTCGGCGTCGTGACGAACGCGGTGAAGAACCGTTCCGACGGCACGAAACCGTCGGGCACCTCGCCGACCGCGCGGAAGACGATCGTCGCGACGGCCGCGGTCGCTACCGCAGCGGCAAGCCCCCAGATGAGGGTGATCAATGCCGAGGCCGCGTAACCGCCGCGCCGGTACAAGGCGACAGAGAGCGCCGTGAGCGGGCCGTACTCCGGCCCGACGATCATCGCCCCGATGATGAGCACCGGAGAGTCGAGCACGACACCCACGCACGCGATCAGCGCGGCGATGACCATGAGCGCCCCGAAGGTGACCGAGCCGCGAGCGTCGGAGCGCGAGTCCTCCTCGAGCGCCTCCCAGAGGATCGCGTCGAGCTCGTGCCCGACGGCGGCCTCCTCGGCGCGCCGGGCGCCGATCGACGTGCTGGCCTCGAGCGTGATGAGGCTGATGGATCCGACCTCGTCGAGGCGGAGCGCGACGAGGTCTTCGACGACGGCGTTGCCCCGCTCGCGGGTGACGTCGACGATCACGACGTCGCCGGCCGGCTCGACCGCAGTGCCGATCTGCACCGTGATGTTCGTCGCGCCGTGCTCGTCGCGGAGCCGCTCGACGACCTCGGGTGTGAGATGGGTTGGCGTGATGACGCGGACCTGGAGCAAGCCCCCAGTGTGGTGGCGCTGGCAGGGCGCCCCGCGGACCGTTCTGGCGTCGGGGATGGGTCGCCAGGACCCCCTGCTCTCGACGCCGAAACGGCCGTTCGGCCCTTCCGCGCGAGGGCAAAGCCTGGTGGACTCATGCGATGACCGAGATCCAGGACCGGAACCGCCAGGTGCTCGACGCCGTCCGCGTGCGCCGCGACTCGTTCTACGAGGCGCTCCTCGAGCTGGAGCAGGCGCTCGGGGCACCCGCGGGGGACGACGTCGCCGCGTGGGCCCACGCGGTGCGGGCACCGGTCGGGAACCTCCGCGCGGTGCTCGACGCGCACATCGCCGGCACCGAGGGCAACGAGGGGTTCTTCGCCGAGGTCTGCGACCACGCACCGCACCTCATCCCGGCGGTCGAACGGCTCCGCTCCGAGCACGACCCGTTACTCACGGCGACCGCCGCGCTCCTCACGCGGCTCGACGCGCTGGGCAGCGAGGCCGAGGTGGAGCAGGTGCGTGACGATGGCATCGAGCTGATCGGGCGCCTGCTGACCCACCGCCACCGCGGTGCCGAGCTCGTCTACGACGCTTACTCGATTGACATCTCGACGGGCGACTGACTCACGAAAGCGCGCGTACGACGGCGGTCATCGCCGCGGCCGCGACGACCACCACGACGACACCGGCCCGCTGCCAGACCGCGATCACGGCGGCCGCGAGCCCAGCTACACGCGCGTCGACCACGACCTCGCGCTCGGCGGCAAACGTCGACACAACGATGAGCGCGCCGAACAGCGCCGCCGGGAGCAACCCGAGCAGCTCCTCGAAGACGGGTGGGAGCCGTCGGTCGCCGAGCAGCACGAGGCCCAGCGACTTGAGCGCGTACGAGCCGACGACGAGCGCGACGAGCACCGGCCAGCCCCAGGTCACGCCGGGAGCTCCGGGGCGGGTGGAGTGGCGCTGCCGCGCACGAGCAACGCGACGAGCACGCCGGCAGACGCGGCCACGATCGGGACCCCCGCCGGGGTGAACGGCACGAGCACGAGCGCGATCCCAGCTCCCGTGAGCGCGACTGCCCGCCCGTCGCGCCGGCGGAGGAGCGGGACGAGCAACGCGAGGAACGCGGCCGGGAACACGGCATCGAGCCCGTAGGTCGCAGGGTCCCCGATCGCGTCGCCCACCAGCGCGCCCACGAGCGTGCCGAGGTTCCATCCGACGAAGACCGAGAGCCCACCCCACCAGAACGCGCGGTCGGCGTCGACCGGGCTCGGTTCGGTGAGCGCGAGGAGCGTCGACTCGTCGATGAGGACCTGCGCAGCGAGGAGCCGTCGCAGTCGACCGGGTGCGAGCTTGCTCCGGAGCGCCAGCCCGTACCCGATGTGGCGCACGCCCAGGAGCAGCCCGCTCCCGAGCGCGACCAACGGGGATCCACCGGAGGCGAGCACCCCCACCGCGGCGAACTGTGTCGCGCCGGTGAAGACGAACAGCGACATCGCGCATGCCATCGGTACGGATAGGCCGGCGCCGGTCGCCACCACGCCGAACGAAACCCCGAAGACGGCGACCGCGAACCCGAGGGTGATCGCGGTGCGTCGCGTCGAGGGGGATGCGGGCATCGGGAAAGCGTAGGTCGGTAGCGCTTGGCGTCCTCCGGATGCGCTCGTACGATCGCGTACGTGAGCGAGGAGCAGCGGTCCGCTCGGCCCCGGCGCGTGCGGGGAATCGACGCGGCATTCCTCCACAACGAGACGCGCAGCACGCCGTGGCACATCGTCGGTGTGCTGGTGCTCGACTCGAGCACCGCCGCTCCCGGATTCGGTGTCGCAACCCTCCGCAAGGTGATCTCGCAGCGCCTTGACCGCGTCGAGGCGTTCCGGCGCCGCGTCGTCGACGTGCGCGGCGCGCTCTCGGTGCCGCACTGGGTGCTCGACCGGGCCGTCGATGTGAACACGCACGTTCGCCTCGCATCGGTGCCGGGCGTCGGCGGGCTCGCGGCACTGGCGCGCCTTGCGGCCGAGACGGCGCGTTTCCCGCTTCCGCGCGATCGGCCGCTGTGGCAGATGGACGTGCTCGAAGACCTCGGCGACGGTCGCGTCGGCGTCGTGGCCAAGGTGCACCACAGCATCATGGACGGGTCGGCGGCCGTCGGGATCCTCGGCGCGCTCTTCGACCTCGAGCCGGACGATCCCGACGACCGCGAAGGCTCATCGGGACCAAGCTCGAAGCTCGCCGGTCTCGGAGTCGGCCAGGCGCTGCGCGCCATTGGTCGGACCCCGATCGCGGCCGTGCGCACCGTCTCCCAGATGCCCTCTGCCGCGGTCGGGTTCGTCCGCGCGCTGCGCGACGCCGGCCGCTCCGTGACGTTGCCGCTCCAGGCGCCGCGGACGTCGTTGAGTCGCTCGATCACCGCAGAGCGCGCGGTCGCGCTGACGACCGTCGCGATGGCCGACGTGCGCGAGGTCGCCGACACGTTCGAGCTCAAGGTGAACGACGTGGTGATGGCGATGTGCGCCGGGGGGCTCCGCATCTGGCTGCGCGACGCCGGCGAGCTCCCCGAGCGCCCGCTTGTCGCGTCCGTCCCGGTCGCGGTGAAAGGGGTGACAGGCCATCTCGCCGGGAACCAGGTGTCGGTGATGTTCGCGACGCTGCCGACCCATCTCGCCGATCCGCTCGAGCGGCTCGACGCGATCCAGCGCGAGATGCACGACGCCAAGGCCACCCACACCGACATCGGCCAGCACACGCTCGGCCGGCTCGCCGACGTCGCGCCGTGGAACGTCGTCGGCCTGCTGTTCCGCGCCTACTCGGATCTCGGGCTCGCGAGCCGACTACCGCCGGCGGTGAACCTGGTGATCTCGAACGTGCCGGGACCGCCGGTCGACGTGTACTTCGGAGGCGCCCGCCTGGTCGGCCTCTACCCGCTCGGTCCGATCTTCGACGGCGCTGCGCTGAACATCACGGTCGCGACGTGCGGTCCCGACGTCGACATCGGGATCGTCACCTGCCCCGACGTCGCACCCCCGGTCGAGGACCTCGCGACGGCGATGCGCGACGCGCTCGCCGAGCTCGTCGCCTGCGCCCGCGTCCCCGGCCGCACCGACGCCTGACGAGCCCGCCTCACTCCCACCGTCACCCCCACCGTCACCCCCACGGTTGATGCGTCTCTCACCCGCCCATGGCGGGGTGAGAGACGCATGTCCGTTCAGTCGAGTGTGGCGAGGGCGGCCTCGTAGTCGGCACGCGCACGCGGTGTGGTGATCTCGGCCGTCGCGAAGGTCGCGGCGACCTTCCCCTGCTTGTCGATCACGAAGGTCGCGCGGTTGGCGCAGCCGAGGGTGTCGTTGAAGACGCCGTAAGCCTGGGCGACCGCACCATGGGGCCAGAAATCGCTGAGCACCGGGAAGTCGAAGCCCTCACGCTCGGCCCAGGCCGCTTGTGCGTGGCGAGCGTTGCACGACACCGCGAGCACCTGGGTGCCCGCACCCTTGAACGTCGATGGGTCGTCGCGCAGCTCGCAGAGCTCGTCCGTGCAGATCCCGCTGAACGTGAAGGGGTAGAAGACGAGCACGACGTTGGTGTCGCCGCGGAACGACGACAGCGTGACTTCGTTGCCGGCCTGGTCCTTGAGGGTGAAGTCGGGTGCGTCGTCGCCGACCTGGATCGCCATGGGAAGCCTCTCGAGCAACGGGGATGGAGGTCTCCCAGGGTACCGGTCAGCCCTCGAGCGGCACGGGTTCGAGCTCGGGGTGCGGTTCGCCGCGCGAGGGACGCGTCGCGCGCAGGCCGTCGACGGTGAACACCACGAGCGCGACCCACACGAGCGCGAAGCCAACGAGGCGCCAGCCTGGCATCGCCTCGCCGTAGATCCCGACGCCGAGCGCGAAGTTGATCACGGGGACCGCGTACTGGAGCGGCCCGAGCGTGCTGAGCGGGACGCGGTGCGCGGCCGCCGCGAAGAGCAGCAGTGGGATCGCCGTGACCGCGCCGGCGAGGGGGATCAGGACCAGCTGCAACGTGTCGGCGTGGGAGAAGATGCCGTCGCCTGCCGCCTCGGTCGCCGCGATGGCGACGAGCGCGACGGGGAGCAGCAGGAGGGCCTCGAGCGTGAGCGACGACAGCGGGCCGAGGGGGACGGTCTTCTTCAGCAGCCCGTAGCCGGACCAGGTGACCGCGAGGGTGAGGGCGAACCACGGCACCCGTCCGTAGCCGGCTGCGAGCACGACGACGGCGACACTCGCGATCGCCAACGCGACGACCTGCGCCCGTCGCAGGTGCTCGCGCAGCACGAACACGCCGAGCGCCACGAGTCCGAGCGGTGCCAGGAAGTACCCGAGCGCGGTCTCGATGACGTTGTCGTGGGTGACCGCCCAGACGTACGTCGTCCAGTTGGCGGCGAGGAGGACCGACGCGATCCCGACGCGGAGGAGCAGACCGCGGTCGCGTGCGGTGAAGACGGTCCGCACCTCGCCGGCGCGACGGGTCACGGCGAAGACGATTCCGAGGAAGAGGACTGCCCAGAAGATCCGTTGGCCGATCAGCCCGAACGCGTTGAGTCCGCTGAGCTCCTTCCAGTAGATCGTGAGCAGCCCCCACAGCACGTAGGCAGCGAGACCGGAAACGATGCCGAGCCGGTTCCGATCCATTGGCCGAGGCTAAGAGGTTGAGCGGATAGGTGTGATCATGGGGTCCCATCGGTTTCGCCAGTCGATGAGTTTGGCGGTGAGCAAGAGCACGATGGCGAGGGCGAGTTGGGCGAGTCGGTGGGTGATGCGCCGGTCGGTGTTGCGGCGGAGTTGACCGAAGTTCGAGAGCCAGCTGTTGGTCCGCTCGATCGGCTAGCGCAGTCCAAGGGGCACGATTTTCTTGACGTGCGCGGTGCCGGCTCTGCGGACTTTGGAGCAGACGAGGTCGATGCCGAGTTCGGCGACGTGGCGGCGCACGATCCTGTTGTCGTAGCCGCGGTCGAGGTGCAAGGTCTCGCACTCGGTGAGGAGCCCGCGCTGAGCGACCGCGTCGAGGGTCGGTTCCAAGAGGATGCAGTCGTTGCGGTTCGCGCCCGCGATCGTCCACCCGATGGGGATGCCGTGCCGATCGGTGAACAGCGACCACTTCCAACCGCGTTTTCCTCGATCCACAGGGCTGGGGCCAGTTCCTTCCCCGCCCCCGGGAGCTTTGTGTTGGCTGCCATCAACCGAGCACTCGCTGAAGTCGAGACCGACCACACGGTCGTATCCCGACACCGCTTCATCTGCGAGCTGCTCGAACACCCCCGCCTCGATCCATTCGTCGCGTCGATCGCGCAGCGTGGTGTCGGAGACCTGCTTGTCCAGGAGCCGTTCGACGTCGACCCAGGCGCAGCCGGTCACGAGCCGGATCAGGATCCCCTGGAAACACACCCGGTCAGGGACCCGGGGTCGATGACATCCCAACGGGTGTTCATCCACTGGTCGGGTCGGAAGGAGCGGCTCGACCGCCGCCCACACGGCATCTACCACTTCGGGGTCAAACGCGCGCATGATGTCAGGGACCTCCACCGTGTCGTTGGGTTGGACAGCTCCTGGCATCAAAGCCGGGCCACCACAACGACCGGTGGATGTCTCTTTTCAACGCCTATCCGCGCGACCTCTAAGCACCATCGGTACGCGCGACGCGCGAAATTGTCTCAGCAGAGCTCGGCGAGCGTGTCGCGGGGCTCCGGCGGGATGCGGAAGCCGAAGTTGGAGAACGACGCGGTGAGGTTGTCGAGGAAGCGACCGGTATCAAGGGGCGCCCGGTAGGTCGCGAAGAAGTCCACGAGCCGCGGGCAGCGCAGGGCACGGCGAGCGTCGTCGACGCGCTGAGCGAACGGTTCGCCGTCGGGGTGGTCGAGGGATCGGGTCAGGAACAGCGGCGGGAGCGGGAGGTCGTCGAGCAGGACCGGGATCCCCGGTCGTAGGAGCCGAGCCGGGATCCACGGGCGCGGCAGCGGCTTCTCGTGCGCAACGGTCGAACGTCGAGCGAGGGCGAGGTGCGACGTGAAGGGGTCACCGAGCCCGAAGAGGTCGAGCACATACGTACTGGTTCCGGACGCGTAGCTCGGGACGCCCACGCCGTACGTCGCGAGGGAAGGGTCGTGCACGCGGGGTGTCCCGGGCAGGCGCTGCTTGAGGTAGGAGACGCCGATGCCGGCGAAGCGTGGTCGCTCGGATCCGCCGGGACCCCAACCGAAGTCGGCCGACACGACCGGGTTCTCGACGCCGGTGGCGAAAGCCCGC
>JBKJJI010000030.1:0-2826 GCA_046598115.1 Acidimicrobiia bacterium
CTCGGGCACCCACCCGACCCACCCGTGCATTGGGTCCCCGGAGCCTTCGAGATCCCGATCGTGGCGCAGCGCGTCGCGCGTTCGGGCGGCACGGACGCCGTCGTCTGTCTGGGTGCAGTGGTGCGAGGCGGGACACCCCACTTCGAGTACGTGGCCGGGTCCTGTGCCGACGGGTGCGCACGCGTCGCCCTCGACACCGGCGTCCCGGTGATCTTCGGGGTGCTCACCACCGACGATGAGCAGCAGGCGCTCGACCGCACCGGCGGGCGCGAGGGGAACAAGGGCTGCGAGGCTGCCGCCACGGCGGTGGAGACCGTCGCGCTGCTACGCCGGATCCCGAACACGCGGATCCCCGGAGGAGAGGGCGCATCGTGCTGAGGATCGTGCTCCCGAAGGGCTCGCTCGAGCGGGCGACGCTCGCGTTGTTCGAGGACGCCGACCTCGCGGTCTCACGGTCCTCCGACGTCGACTACCGGGCGACGATCGACGACCCGCGGGTCGCCGACGTGCGGATCCTGCGTCCGCAGGAGATCCCGCGCTACGTCGCCGATGGGCTCTTCGACGTCGGGATCACCGGCCGCGACTGGATCGAGGAGACCGCTGCCGACGTCGTGACGCTCGCGGAGCTCCACTACTCCAAGGCCACGGCCCGCCCGATCCGGGTGGTGCTCGCGGTCGCGCACGACTCGCCGGCACAGTCGGTCGCGGATCTGCCGGCCGGCGTGCGCGTGCACACGGAGTACCCGAAGCTCACCACGCGCTACTTCGCGGAGCATGGCGTCGATGCCGAGGTCCACCTGTCGTACGGTGCGACCGAGGCGAAGGTGCCCGACATCGCCGACGCGGTGGTGGAGATCACCGAGACCGGACGTGCGCTGCGGGCCGCGGGCCTGCGGATCCTGGAGACGATGCTCGTCTCGCACACCGAGCTGATCGCCAGTCCGAGCGCGTGGGCGGATCCCGACAAGCGCGCCGCGATGGAGCAGCTGCGGGTGCTGCTCTCGGGGACGCTCGAGGCCCGGGGCCGAGTGCTCCTCAAGCTCAACGTCGATGCTGGGAACCTCGACTCCGTGATCGCGCTCCTGCCGGCGCTCCGTTCGCCCACGGTCTCGAAGCTCTTCGGTGAGGACGGCTTCGCGGTCGAGACGGTCGTCGCCAAGAGCGAGATCAACATCCTCATCCCCGCGCTGAAGGACCTCGGCGCCGCCGGCATTATCGAGCTGCCGATCGCCAAGATCGTGCACTGAGGCGCCACGAGTGATCCCGACGAGCGGGCACCGCCTCGGAGCCGTCACCGAGTTCGACGCGGCACGCGGCATCGGGTCCGTCCGCGACGACGACGGCACCGTGCTGGCGTTCCACTGCACCCAGATCGCCGACGGGACGCGCACGATCCCAGTCGGGACACGCATCCGGTACACGCTGACGCCCGGCGCCCTCGGCACCTGGGAGGCGTGCGCGATCGAGTCGACCGGCGCCGGGGATCCGGCCTCCCCGCAATTGGCCTCCGAGGAACGGGCCGCTCGCTAGTCGGCTGCGGGTTCGGGCGCCGGGGATCCGTGATCGGTCTGGCCCGATACCTGCACGAAGGCGAGCCGGAGCTGGGCGAGCGCCTCCTGGAGCGGTTCGGCGCTCCCGCCCAGGCGGGGCCCCAGCCCGTCGACGATCGCGCCCATGGCGTCGATCGCCAGCGATGCCTCGTCGAGGCGAGGTGCGGAGCCCGTATCCGGCGTCAGATGGAGCACCGCCAGCTGCCAGAGGCCGATCGCGTGGTTCGCCACCAGGTCGACGACGGGCGTCGACGCGAGCTCGGCTCGGACCCGCCGCATCTCCTCGGCGACCTCGGCCTCGGTCGGGTCGTCGGGCCCGGCGGGCTCGGCAGGGCTGTCGGAGATGGGGGATGCGGTGGCCGGGCGCGGCTCGCCGCCGGAAGGTGTCCACAGGGTGCTCACGCGGGTATCCTCGCACTTCGACAATCGATGTGGGAAGTGGGGCCTCCGACGCACTCCGCCAGGAGCGTGACGGTGCGCCCCCACCCGGCCGGTGCCCGGCTCCCGTTCGCGGGGGACGATGCGCCGAGTCCGGGTCCGTTGCAGGCACTCACCGGCTCGCCGGTGCGGATCGTGGCGGACGTTCCTGCGTCCGCCATCGTCGCGCTGGGCGCCGCCCGCCGCGATCCCATCGAGCCAGAGGTGCACTGATCGCCACCGACGAACCAAGGATCAACGATCGGATCCGGGCCCGCGAGGTCCGCCTGATCGACGAGAACGGGGGACAGATGGGGGTAACCCCCCTCCCCGACGCTCTTGCCGCCGCCCGGGACCGTGACCTCGACCTCGTCGAGGTGGCCCCCGACGCCTCGCCCCCCGTCTGCCGGATCATGGACTTCCGGCGTCACCAGTACGAGGAGCAGCAGCGGCGCAAGGAGTCTCGTCGCAAGGCAACCCAGGTCGTGATCAAGGAGATGAAGTTCCGTCCCAAGATCGACATCCACGACTACACGACGAAGATGCGTCATGTGAAGAAGTTCCTGGGCGAGGGGAACAAGGTCAAGCTCACGATCATGTTCCGCGGTCGGGAGATGGCCCACCCCGAGCTGGGGTTGCGCATCCTCGAACGCATCGCGGAGGAGGTCGGGGAGATCGCGATGGTGGAGTCCGCTCCTCGCCAGGACGGACGCAACATGACCATGGTGCTGCACCCGCTCAAGAACGTCGCCCGCAAGCCCAAGACCAAGCCCGACGGGAAGCCCGAGGCCACGGCCGACGGATCGTCCGAGGTCGTCAGCACCGACGGGACACCACCGACACCCCAGATACCCCCGGC
>JBKJJI010000055.1:0-7577 GCA_046598115.1 Acidimicrobiia bacterium
GTCGATCGCATCGAGCTCGATCGCACTCGGGTCGCTCGCCGTGGGGTCGTTCACAGCACCGCTCCGGTGACCTTGTGTTCGATGATCTCGTCGTACGTGAGACCCAGCTCGAGCAGCACCTCGTCGGTGTGCTCGCCGTGCTCGGGTGCGCCCCGCACCGACGGTGGTGTCTCGTCGAACTGCACTGGGTTGGCCGGGAGCACGAACTCGGTGCCCGTCGAGGAGGTGATCGGCTCGAGGTAGCCGTTCGCGACGACCTGGGGGTCGTCGTGCACCTCGAGTGCGGTCTGCAGCGGCGCCCACACGCCTTCGAGCGTCTGCAGCCGCTCGCGCCACTCCTCGTAGGTGCGGGTCCGGAACACCTCGCGGAGGATCTCGATGCACTCGCGCCGGTGCTCGTAGCGCGCCGCCGCGTCGACGAACCGCGAGTCGTCGAGGAGGTCGGGGCGTTCGAGGTGTGCGCAGAGGTCGGGCCAGTACCGATCGGACTGGAGCAGCACGATCGCGATATAGCGGCCGTCCTTGGTCGGGTAGGTGCCGACGAGCGGGTTCGGGATCGAGTCGCGGTCGAAGGATGGGATCTCGACACCCTCGAAGAGCTTCGCGGAGGTCACCTCGGGAGCGATGCTCCACAGGCCCACCCCCAGGAGGGAGACGTCGACCACCGACGGCGTGCCCGTGCGCTCGCGCCGGAGGAGCGCGGCGGCGATGCCGCCTGCGATCGCCATGCCCCCGAGCACGTCGCCGAAGGCAGGGCGCTGGTCGACCGGCCACTCCGCTTTCGGATCCTTGAACGACATCGCGAGCCCGGCTCGCGCCCAGAACGACGCACCGTCGAACCCGCCGCGTCCTGCCTCCGGGCCGCGGGCACCCTGCCCCGAGCCGCGTACGTAGACGATGTCGGCATTGCGGGCGCGGATGTGGTCGACGTCGATGCCGAGGCGTGCTCGCACGTCGGGGAGGTAGTTCGTGACGAAGACGTCGGCCGACTCGACGAGCCGGTAGAGGAGCTCGCGGCCGTCGTCGGTCGAGAGGTCGAGGCCGACGGAGCGCTTCCCGCGGTTGGGGACCTCGAACATGAAGTTGACCCCGTCGCCGCCCGGGACCAGGCCCGAGGAGACGAGGCCGCGCTGGGGGTCACCGCTCTCGGGGTGCTCGATCTTGATGACATCGGCACCCCACTCCGCGAGCACGGCGCCCGAGATCGGGACGAACGTCCAGGCCGCGACCTCGACCACCCGGATGCCTGCCAGCACGTCCTGCATCGAACCCCCGAAGGCCGCCCGTCGCCGGGCCGCCGTGTCTCGTGTTGATTACGTTGTTCGCAGACTAGGAGAGCAATATTCTCCGAGCAATCGCGGCTGCTCGTCGACTCGTTGCGCTCAGAGCTCGATGAGCGTCGGCACTCGGCGGGTCTGGAGCAGGTGTTGCCCGATCGCGCGCGTGATCGCGTCGGCCGACCCGAAGAGCCCTTCGAGGGCCATGGTCCGCTTGAGGTAGCGGTGGAACGGATGCTCGGTGGTGAACCCCACGCCGGCGAGGACCTGCTGGCAGTGCGCGGCCACCGTGCGCGAGGTTCGACCGGCGATCGCCTTCGCGAGCGCGGCCGTGTCGGGCCCGGGCTCGTCCCACGACGCGCCGACGCTCGCGTCGAGGGTCTCGATCGCGACGAGGGCGTCGGCGAGACGGTGGCGGACGGCCTGGAAGCGCGCGACCGGTCGGTCGAACTGCACGCGCTCCACCGCGTGCGTGCGCGCGAGCGTCAACATCGCCCGCGTCGCTCCCGCCGTCTGGTATGCGAGTGCGCGCCGGCCCGCTGCGATCGCCCCGTCCCAGGTCGACTCGTCCAGCGCGGCGTCCTTCACGTCACCACGAGGAATCCCATCAGTGCGCACGACGCGGAGTCCCGCGTCTGGATCGATCCCCCGAACGACCTCGGTCTGCACTGAGCCCATCGGGACCCGCGTCAACCGCAAGTGGTCGCCTGCGAGTGCGACGACCAGCAGACTGTCGGCCGTCATGACCCGTGCCGAGGCGAGCCCTGCGAGGGTGATCTGATCGCCGTCGACGGTTCCTGGAGGGTCCCAGCCTGCGAACTGGGGGAGGAGCACGGCGAGGTCGGCGGAGGGCTCCACGCCGAGCGCGGACGCGAGGATGTCGTCGAGCACCGTCGCCATCACGTTCGTGCTCCCGAGCGCCGTGCAGACGATGTCGATGGAATCGCGCGGCTCTGCGTGGAGCATCTCCCGCCAGCCGAGGTCGGAGAGCGCGGTGTCAGCCGATTCGGGCCCGTCGGCCCCTTCGATCGCGTCGCGCACGGTGGTGTCCAGCAGGGCCCGTTCGTCGGCGTCCATCAGTCCTCACCGAGGTCGAGGAGCCGCCGGGCGATGATGTTGCGTTGCACCTCCGCGGTGCCGCCGTAGATCGTCGCGGCGCGTGAGTAGAGGTACTCCGTCCGCCACATCTCGCCCGCGATGCCGTCGTCGATCTCGACCGCTCCCGGGAGCAGGCGACGCGCGGCGTCGTAGACGGCGTGCTCTCCGGCTGCGACGAGCACCTTGTCGACCGAGGTCTCGGCGCCCAGGGTCTCGCCGGCGGCCAGGCGGTGCTGGGTGGCCCGCGACCGTGCGCGCAGACCGTGGAGCTGCACGTAGGCGTCGCCGATGATCTCCGCGGCGCGGTCGTCGGCAGGGACGACGTCGACGAGTATCTCGAGTCGCCGGTACAGGTAGGCGATGCGTTGCCAGAAGCAGGACGACCGCTCGTAGGGGAGGATGCTCATGGCGACCGCCCAGCCACCGTGGAGCTCGCCGAGCATGCGATCGGCCGGCACCACGACGTCGTCGAAGAAGACCTCGGCGAACTCGCGGACCCCGTTGATCATCTCGATCGGCGCGACGGTGATGCCCGGGGTGTCCATGTCGACGAAGAACGCGGTGATGCCCCGGTGGCGGGAGTCGACGTCGCCCGTGCGGGTGAGGAGCACGCAGCGATCCGAGTACTGGGCGAGGCTCGTCCACACCTTCTGGCCGTTGATCACCCAGGCGGTGGCCGGGTCGCCGTCGGGTGCGGCGCGGCAACGCAGCGCCGCGAGGTCGCTGCCGGTCTCGGGCTCGGAGAACCCCTGGCACCACATCTCGTCGCCCGACAGCAGGCGCGGGACGACGTCGGCGGCGAGGTCGGCGGGCGCGAAGTCGATGAGCGTCGGTGCCAACACCTCGACGAGCGACATCAGGCCCGGATCCGCGAGGTCGCGCCCGGCGAGCGCGGCGCCGAGCTCGGTGCGGAGCATCGGGGAGCCGCCGAGGCCGCCGACGCGTTCGGGCCAGCCGAACCGCATCCACCCCGCGTCGAAGAGCATCGCCTTGATGCGCTGCATCTGCGCGATCTGGTCGTCGAGCGCGCCCGGCATCTCGTAGGGCGGGGCAAGCGCTTCGTGATGCGCGTCGAGCCACGTATGGAGCTCGGCGCGGTAGTCGGCGATCGTCGCGAAGTCGTCGCCGTCGCGGATTGTGCCGTCGCGGATTGTGCCGTCGCGGATTGTGGAGGAAGACATGCTCACCTACGGTAACCCGCTCGTGGTCTTCCTCATCCGACGATGCCCCAGCAGGCGATACCCCGGCAGCCGACAACGATGAGTGCGCCACGCCTTCGGGTCGTGCAGTGGGCGACGGGGAACATCGGCCTCCGCGCGCTGCGCGAGGTGATCCGTCATCCGTCGCTCGACCTGGTGGGCGTGCTCGTGCACGACTCGGCGAAGGTTGGCGTCGACGCGGGGCTGCTGTGCGACGAGGCGCCGACGGGGGTCCTCGCGACCGACGACCCGGCAGCGATCCACGCACTCGCCGCCGACTGCGTGCTGTACATGCCCCGGGCGATGGATCTCGACGACGTCGTGCAGCTGCTCGCTGCGGGGACGAACGTGGTCACGACGTGTGGTGACTTCTCGGCCGGCGGACGTCCACTCTCCGAGCCGGACCGGGTGCGAGTGCTCGACGCGTGCGCGAGCGGTGGCTCGTCGGTCTACGCGACCGGGAGCAGCCCCGGCTTCATCACCGATGCGCTTCCCTTCGCGTTGCTCTCGATGCAGCGTCGTGTCGACCTCGTCGAGATCGACGAGTTCGCGAACATGTCACAGCGCGACTCTCCCCACATGCTGTTCGAGCTGATGGGGTTCGGCCGGCCGATGGAGTCCTTCGACCCACGACGGTCGCGGCACCTCCTCGACGCGTTCGGTCCGTCGCTCGCGGTGTTGGCCGAGGCTGCCGGTCGTCCGGTCGACGACTGGAGCTGCACGGGCGAGGTGGCCGCGGCGCTCCACGACACCACACTCGCGGCGGGTGAGCTGATGGCGGGAACGGTGGCCGCGCAGCGGACGATCATCGTGGGATCGGCGGCCGGTGAACCCGTCGTGCGCTTCACCGCGACGTGGTACTGCACCGCGGACCTCGATGCCGACTGGGACCTGGGCTCCACCGGCTGGCGCGTCCGGGTCGCGGGGGATGCGCCCTTCGACATCGACCTCGCGTTCCCGATCCCCCTCGAGGATCTCGGTGCGCACACGCCCGCGTACACCGCGAACCGTCCGGTGAACGCGGTCCCGTACGTGTGCGCGGCGGCGCCGGGGATCCTGTCGACGGAAGATCTCCCCCCGATCACCCCCGCGGGTCCACGCGCCTGAGCTTCGGGCGCCTGAGCTTCGGGCGCCTGAGCGTCGTCGCCCTGGCGCGTCCGCTACCCGGTGACGACCGGGAGCTTCTCCCAACCCCGTGCCGTTGACGAGTGCGCCTGGACGGCGTGCTCGTGGTCGACCTCCCAGTCGGGCCAGCGCTGGAGGACCTCGTCGAGCGCGACCCGACCTTCGAGGCGAGCCAACGCCGCCCCGAGGCAGAAGTGCAGGCCGTAGCCGAAGCTGAGGTGGTGGGCGATGTCGCGATGGATGTCGAAGCTGTCGCCGTCGGGGAACTGCCGGTCGTCGCGGTTGCCCGACCCGTTGAGCAGCACGATGACGCTTCCTTCGGCGATGGTCCGGCCATGGTGCTCGACGTCGCGGGCCACGTAGCGGGCCTGGACCGGCGACGGCGCCTCGAAGCGGAGCACCTCCTCGATCACCTTCGGGATCAGCGCCCGGTCGGCGGCGACCTCCCGCCGCTGGTCGGGATGCTCGGCGAGGGTCTTCCCGGTCCAGCCGATGAGCCGGGTGGTCGTCTCGTTGCCGGCGCCGGCGAGCAGGTTCACGTACGTGAGCACCTCCTCGCGCGTGAGCCGGCGCGTCGTCCCGGTCTCGTCCTCGAACTCGGCCTCGAGTAGCTCGGTCATGAGATCGTCGGACGGATGCTGCGCGCGCCAGTCGACGTAGTCGGCGAACATCTCGCCGGACGCCTTCATCTCGTTGCCGGAGACGTCGGGCGCCTCGCCCTCCTCGAGCCGGAGGCCCTCGTCGAGGCGATCCCGGATCGCCACCTGGTCCTGCTCGGGGATCCCGAGCAGCATCCCGATCGTCCGCATGGGCATCTCGGCACCGAGGTCGCGTACGAAGTCGAAGCCGCCGCTCCCGACGAGCGGATCGAGGGTCCGGGCGCAGAACGCCCGCACCTTGGGCTCGATCGCGTTCATCTTCTTCGGTGTGAAGACCCGCGACATGAGGCCGCGGTGCGCGTCGTGGGCGGGTGGGTCCTCGAAGAGGATCAGCCCCGACGGGACCTCGAAGTCGGCGCGGATGAGCTCGAGGATCGAGCCGCGCCCCGACCGGTACGTCTCCCAGTTGGTGAGGGCCTTCTCGACGTCGTCGAACCGACTCAACGCGAAGAAGTCGTACTTCTCGTTGTAGTAGAGCGGCGCCTCTTCACGCATCCGCTTCCAGATCGGATACGGGTCCTCGTCGATCTCGAAGTCGTACGGGTCGTAGTAGAGGTCGGTCGCGCCAGGTCTCGACACTGCGGACTCGGTCGCTTCAGAATTCGGCACTTCAGGCTCCTGGCGTGGTCTCGGTGTCCTGCGACCGTCCGAGGAATCGGTCGACGTTCGCGCGGAGATCCGCTGTGTCGAACGACGCGGTCTCGGCCGCCATCGCGAAGTCGATGGTCGCGAGCACGGCGCGCTCGAGGTGCAGGTTCAGCACCCGCTTGGTGGCCTCCACAGCTTGTTGCGGGAGTGCCGCGATCTTGTGTGCGGCGGCGACTGCTGTCGACAGCAGCTCTCCGTCCGCGCACACGTGGTTGGCCAGGCCTATCTGGGCGGCGCGTTCGGCCGTGATCCGGTCGCCGGTGAACGCGTACTCCTTCGCGAGGAGCAGGCTGGTGTGCAACGGCCAGGTCAGGGGTCCGCCGTCGGCCGCGACGAGCCCGACCGTCACGTGGGGGTCGGAGAGGTAGGCCGACTCGGCCATGTACACGACGTCGGAGAGCGCGATGACGCTGCAGCCGAGCCCGACCGCCGGACCGTTGACGGCGGCGACCACCGGGATGCGGCAGCGGATCATGTTGAGCACGAGCTCGCGACCTTCTGCGATGACGTCGCGCCGCAGTACGCGGTCGTTGGCCATGCGGTCGAGGAGGTCGAAGTCGCCACCGGCCGAGAACGCCCGGCCCTCGCCGGTGATCACCGCGACGCGGGCGTCGGGATCCGCGTCGAGCTGCGGGAACACGCGCGTGAGCGCCTCGTGGAGCTCCTCGTTGATGGCGTTGAGCTGCTCGGGCCGGGCGAGGCGCACGATCCGCACCGGGCCGTCGGCCTCGACGCGCACGACGTCGGGAAGGTCGTAGTCCATTTCGCTCCGTTCCGGTGTGTGCCCTCAGCCCTGCGGGAGGCCGAGGATACGGGTCGCGACGATGTTCTTCTGGATCTGGGACGTGCCGCCCATCACGCTCTGGGCCAGGCTGTACAGGTAGACCTTCAACGCCTCGTCGTCGGCGTCGGTCGCGGCGCGCGGCCCCGAGACGGCGAGTGCCGCCGCGCCGACGGTCTGCTCGACCCAGGTCATCAGCAGCTTGTCGATCGAGCCGCCGGGGCCGTGCTCGACGCCGTCGAGTCGCTCCGACAACCGTCGGCAGACGTGCAACCGGAGCATCTCGACCTGCACGTTCGCCCACGCGACGGCTTCGAGCTGGTCGCTGCGGAACCCATCCGGATCGGCTCGCACGATCGCCTCGAGCTCCTTGACCGTCTTCGCGTACCGGGCGACGTACCCGAGCTCACCGGGCTCGCGCTCGTGGCTCACGATCGTCATCGCGACGCGCCACCCCTCGCCCGGCTCGCCGATCATGTTCTCCACCGGGACGCGCGCGCCGTCGAACAGCACCTGTCCGAACTCGGTGGTGATGCCGTTGATCATCCGCAGCGGTCGCTGTTCGATGCCCGGCTGGGCCATCGGGAGCGCGAAGGCCGACAGGCCCTTGTGCTTGGGGACGTCGGGGTCGGTCCGGGCGAGGAGGATGCACCAGTCGGCGACGTCGGAGTAGCTCGTCCAGACCTTGTGGCCGTCGACGACGTACTCGTCGCCCTCGCGGCGGGCCGTGGTCCGGAGCGCGGCGAGATCGGAGCCGGCGTCGGGTTCACTGAAGCCCTGGCACCAGCGC
>JBKJJI010000129.1:0-14736 GCA_046598115.1 Acidimicrobiia bacterium
GTGGGGCGCTCTTCGCCATGACTATCGGCCGCGCCACGGTCAACTCGTTCAACGTCCTCGTCGGCATCGTGTGGCTCGCGATCGTGGTGACGTGGGGCATCCGCTCGATCGTCGGAGCGCTCGCCGCGGGGATCCTGTTCGCGGTCGCGCCGGTGCAGCTCAGCCTGATCCTCGTGATGATCCTCTTCTTCGTCGTGGGAGGGCTCCTCGGCCGTCTCGTCCTCTCGGGCAGGATCCGCACCCGCTCGGGCGCCGCGGTCGCGGCAGTGTTCGTCGTCGTCGGCGTCGTCGGTACCCGGCTCCTGCTCGACGTCGAGGTCCCCGAGAGCTGGGCCGACGTGCCGACGATGCTGTTCGGTCTCGGTGCGGTGTTCCTCGCCAAGGAGCCCCGAGGGGTCATCTTCGACATCGTCAACCGCGTGCGGCTCCGAGCCATGGAGGAGCGCGTCGATGCGCTCGACGCCGACGGAACGCCCGGCCTCGCCGGAACGGAGGTCCCGGCATGAGCGAACCGTTGCTCGTCGCGTCGGACGTGACCGTGCGCTTCGGCGGCGTGGTCGCGCTCGACACGGTGTCGCTCGAGATCCCCTCCCGGGGCATCGTCGGCCTCGTGGGACCGAACGGCGCCGGGAAGACGACCATGTTCGGCGTGCTCTCGGGGCTGCTCCGGCCCCGGTCCGGCAGCGTCCGGCTCGCGGGCGTCGACGTGACCCGATCGAGCCCCCAGAAGCGGGCCCGGCTCGGGCTCGCCCGCACGTTCCAGCGCCTCGAGCTGTTCACCGAGCTCACGGTGCGCGACCACCTCGTCGTCGCCCACCGTGTCCGCCACGGCCGGGACCGCACGTTCGCCCGCGATCTCATCGGCCTCGGGAGCCGACCGGTCCCCGGTGAGGCCGTGCTGGTCGACGAGATCCTCGAGCTGCTCGGGCTCGGCGACGTCGGCGACCGTCCGGTCGCCCTGCTCCCCCTCGGGACCGGCCGCCTCGTCGAGGTCGCACGCGCACTGGCGAGCGAGCCCCGCATCATGCTCCTCGACGAGCCGACGTCGGGTCTCGGCGGGCACGAGACCGAGCAGCTCGCGGCCACGCTCCAGACGGTGCGCGACGAACGGGAGATCGCGTTCGTGCTCGTCGAGCACGACGTCGAGCTGGTCCTGGCGTTGGCCGACGCGATCACCGTGCTCGACTTCGGCAAGGTCATCGCCAAGGGCGCGCCAACGGCCATCCGGTCGGACCCCGCGGTCCAGGCCGCGTATCTCGGCGGCGACGTGGGGGCACAGGCATGACCGAGCAGGCCACCATCACGCAGACGTTGCTCGAGGTTGCCGACGTCGAGGTGACCTACGGGCGGGCCCAGGCGCTGTTCGGCGTCAGCCTCGCCGTCCCCGCAGGCGGCGCGCTCGCCGTGCTCGGTCGCAACGGGGCGGGTAAGAGCTCGCTGGCGGCGGCGATCGGCGGCGCGGTCACCCCGACGGGTGGGCAGATCCGCTTCGACGGGCACGACATCACCGGGTCGAGCGCACACGGTGTGAGCCGGCTCGGGATCGCGTACGTCCCCGAGGAGCGGGCGATCTTCCCCCACCTCTCGGTGATCGACAACCTCCGCGTTCGGCTCCGCCATGCCGTGCCGCGCGCCGAGCGTGCGGATGCGCTCACGCGCGCGCTCGAGCTGTTCCCCGTGCTGGCCGATCGGCGACGCCAGGAGGCCGGGACGCTGTCCGGCGGCGAGCAGCAGATGCTCAGCCTCGCCCGCGTGCTCGCCGCGCCGCCGCGACTCCTCATCGCCGACGAGATGTCACTCGGCCTGGCCCCCAAGCTGGTCGATGTGGTGTTCGACGGCCTGCACCAGGCACGCGCCGACGGGGTGACGGTGCTCCTCGTCGAGCAGTACGTCGAGCGAGCGCTCGAGTTCGCCGACGAGGCCGTGATCCTCAGCCGCGGCCGCGTCGCGTGGCAGGGCCCTACGTCCGAAGCCCGCAGCGAGCTCCTCACCGAGTACCTCGGCACCTCCTCCTCTTGATGCGTCTCTCACCCGCCTATGGCGGGGTGAGAGACGCACGTCCGAGATTCCGCGGTCTTCGGCGCTCCGCCACGACTGCCTGGCGTCAGCCCTCGTCGCGCAGGCGCTGCCGCAGGACGTACTTCTGGATCTTCCCCGACGCCGTGCGGGGGAACTCCTCGATCGGACGCACGTCCTCGGGCCATTTCTGGCGGGCCATGCCCGACGCCTCGAAGTGGGCCTTCACCGCGGCCAGGTCGGGGCCGGAGCCCGCGTCCGGGAGCATCCGCACGAAGGCGCAGCCGTGCTCCCCGAGGCGGCTGTCGGGAGCCGCGACGACCGCGACCTCAGCGACCCCGGGCATGCGTAGGAGCTGCTCCTCCACCTCGAGCGCGCTGACGTTCTCGCCGCCCCGGATGATGATGTCCTTCTTGCGGTCGACGATCGTGAGGAACCCGTCGTCGTCGAGCACCCCGACATCGCCCGTCGCGTACCAGCCGTCGGCATCGAAGGCCGCGCGCGTGAGCACAGGGTCGGTGTAACCGATGAAGCAATCGGGACCGCGACTCCAGATCTCGCCGGGTGCACCCTGTCCGACGAGCTTCCCGTCGTCGTCGCGCAGCTGGATCGTGACGCCCGGCATCGGACGACCGTCGGTCGAGAGCCGCTTCTCGATCGGATCGTCGTGGAGACAGCCGGTGATCGACGGATGCTCCGTCGATCCGAAGCTGCGCACCATCGAGATCCCCAGCGCGTCGGACCGCTCGCCTACCGTGCGCGGCACCGACGACCCGCCCAGGCCGATGTGCGACATGCGCGCCGCGTGCTCAGCCGTGAAGTCGGGGTGGTCGAGCAGGCTCGTGAGGAAGTAGGTCGACCCGCTCCCCGCCGAGAGGTCGTCCTCCAGCATCGCCGCGAGCACCTTCCCGGGATCCCAGACGTCGATGAGGTGGACGCCGTCGCGCTTGTAGACCGGGATGAGGAGCGCGGCCAGCATCCCGATGCCGTGACCGACGGGCGCCCCGACGAGCAACGGACGCCCGGCACGGTTCGCGTTGAGCTCGCTGAGCTGACGGATCTCGAAGCCGATCGTCCGGTGGGAGTGCACGACGCCCTTCGGGTCGGCCGTCGTGCCCGAGGTGTACGCCACGAGGGCGGGCGCGGAGGGGTCCGTCGCGACCGGACCGTCGATCGGCTCGGCGTCGAGCAGCGTCGAGAACGGAGCGGCGTCGGACGGCACCTCGTCGCCGACGACGATCACGTGCTCGAGATGCGTGAGGTCGGCGCGCAAGTCGGCAAGGGTTGCGGTGTAATCGAGATGCCCGAAGCGGTCGGCAGTCACGAGGACGCGCGCCCGCGACTGGCGGAGGATGAACTCGACCTCCTTCGCGCCGTAGAAGTGGACGATCGGCACCGGGACCGCGCCGAGGAACGCGATGGCCCAGAACGTGGCGGCGGCCTCGGGCCAGTTCGGCATCTGGAACGCGACCGGGTCGCCGGGACGGACCCCGAGGGCGCGCAGGCCGCCTCCGACCCGCCGGGCGAGATCGGCGGCGGCCGCGTAGGTGCCCCGCCAGGGCCGGACGTCGGATCGGAAGGCGACGGCCTGCCCGGGAGCATCGGCGAACCCGGCCGCGAGGATGGTGCCGAGCGTGTCGTCGGTCCAGGACCCGTCGCCGCAGAACTCGACGGCCCGGGCGGCGTCGTCGGCACGCGGGGCGAAGTCGAGGGGCATCGGCCTGACGCTACCGGCGCCTCGGATGGCCTCGCGGGTCACCGCGCGCTGCCGTGGTTGCTCGCCCCTCCCGATCCGGAATATGGTTCCGATGATGCGGAACGACGTTCTCGACACGCCCGAGCGGGCGGTCGCCTCGCGCACCCTGGCGGGACGGGCCGACGCCTACGCAGCGGAGGTCCGCCGCCTCGTCGATGCCGCGTACGTCGTGATGCGCAGGACCGGCGACCTCGACCCCCGCGTCGGCGACATCGTCAACGAGGCCGGGCTGTCGAACCAGGCGTTCTACCGGCACTTCCGGAGCAAGGACGAGCTGCTGCTCACCGTGCTCGAGGACGGGCAGCACCGGCTGCTGGCGACGCTCGACGCCCGCATGGCCCGGGTCGAGCCGGGCCATGCACGCGTGCGCGCGTGGGTGGAGGGCGTGCTCCAGCAGGCGCGGAACCCCGACGCCGCCGCGAACACCCGTCCGTTCGCGCTCACCGGCCTGCGACTCGCCGACCGCTTCCCCACCGAGTGGGCCCGTTCCCGCGACGTCCTGTTGGCACCGCTGCGGGCCGCGATCGCCGAAGCCGACGGCGATCCCGAGCGCGATGCCCCCGCGGTGTACCACCTCGCGATGGGGACCATGCAGGAAGCGCTCGCACGGAGGGAACGCCCGACGGACGCCGACGTCGAGCACGTCGCCGGCGCTGCCGTCGCCATCGTGGAGGCACACCGTGGAGCGTGAGCTGTTGATGACCGGCATCGGCGGCCAGGGCGTCCAGCTCGGCGCGCTCGTGCTGGCGACCGCCGCCACCGCCGAGGCACGCGAGGTCATGTACTTCGGGATCTACGGCGGCATGATGCGCGGCGGCAACACCGACAGCACGGTCGTGATCGCCGATGCACCGATCACGACCCCGCCCGTCGTCGCACGCGCGTGGTCGGCGATCGCGATGCACGACGAGTTCTGGGAGCCACTCCAGCCGCGACTGCGTCCCGACGGGTTCGTCCTCGTGAACGACGCGACGTTCACCCACGCCGTCGACGCGCCGGTCGTCGTGCATCGAGTCGCCGCGACCGGGATCGCTGCCGAGGTCGGGAACCCGCTCGGTGGCACGATGGTGATGGTGGGTGCATACGCGGCGCTCACCGAGATCGTGGCACTCGAGTCGCTCGTCGACGCCATGCGCACGACCGTCCCCTCCTACCGTCGCCAGCACGTCGAATCGAACGAACGCGCACTTGCTGCCGGCTGGGACGCGGTCGACCGCGGCGCGCATCCGGCATGGACCACGGTCGCGTCGGGAGCACCGGCATGACCGAGACCATCCAGGTCCGCAGCCGCGGGACGGTGACGATGGAGCCCGAGCGTTGCAAGGGCTGCGAGCTGTGCATCCCGGCCTGCCCGCCGCAGGTCCTCACGATGTCGGAGGGGGTCAACCGGATGGGCTTCCACGTCCCCGAGCTCCACGCCGGTTGCACGGGGTGTGCGGCATGCCTGCTCGTGTGCCCCGACTTCGTGTTCGAGGTGTTCCGCTACGACGAGCCGGTCGAGCACTCGGTGCCCGTCGAGCACGATGTGGAGGAGACGCGATGACGTCGGCCGCCGGTGGTCCCGGCCCATCCCCCGGCCCGTTCGGCGTCCCGTCTGTCGGCCGCGCGCTCATGGAGGGCTCGGAGGCGCTGGCCCGGGCGTCGATCGCGGCCGGGTGCCGGTTCTTCGCCGGCTACCCGATGACGCCGTTCACGGAGGTGCTCGAGCACTTCGCGCGCCTCCTTCCCGACGTCGGGGGCGTCTGCGTGAACGCGGAGTCCGAGCTCGAGGCGGTCGGCATGGCGTGGGGTGCGTGCGCGACCGGCGCGCGCGCCGCGACCGGGTCGACCGGCCAGGGACTGTCGCTCATGCAGGAGTCGCTCTCGGAGGCGACGCTCGCCGAAGTGCCGATCGTCGTGTTCAACATGGCTCGCAGCCAGGGCGACTACTTCCAGGCGACGCGTGGTGGTGGACACGGCGACTACCGCCACCTGGTGCTCGCACCCGAGGACGTGCGCGAGGGAATCGTGCTGACGCAGCTCGCGTTCCATCTCGCCGACAAGTGGCGCAACCCCGTCCTCGTCTACGGCGACTACCTCCTCGCCCACACCCAGGAGGCCGTCTCCGTCGGCGCGATCGACTTCGATGCGCTCCCCGCCAAGGACTGGGCGGTCGACGGGCGCCGGTCCGGTTCGGGACAGTCGGGCAACGTCACACCGCTCGGCGTCGGGAAGTTCGGACAGCGACAGTATGGCCAGGAAGGGAAAGCGCAGTACATCGCGAGCAAGATCCCGCTCATGGAGCGGGAGGTGCGCGCGGAGACCGGGTTCCTCGACGATGCCGAGACGGTCGTGGTCGCGTTTGGTACGCCCGCGAAGTTCGTGAAGTACGCGATCGCCGGCCTGCGTGAGGCGGGCCACCGCATCGGCTACGTGCGCCCGGTCACGCTCTGGCCGTTCCCGTACGAGACCGTGCGCGCTGCCACCGCCGGGGTGCGCGCCGTCGGCTCGTTCGAGCTGTCGGCGGGACAGCTCGTCGACGACGTGCGGATCGGCGTCGCCGGCCAGGCACCGGTCGAGCTGCTCGGCGGGATCTCGACGGATCATTCGGGGTTCGGTGTGGGCAGGCTGCTCGACGTCGACGAGGTGGCCACCCGGCTGCTCGCGCTCCACGAGGGCCGACCGCAGCCCGTCGTCCCCGGCTACGAGGAGTTCACCTACGAGCTCGCAGCCCACCAGGAGATGCCTGCGCGCGTCCCGAAGGAGGCAACCGCCCGATGACCACTCCCCTGGGACCCGTCCTCGACACGAGGGTCGCACCCACCGTCGGGGCGCGCGTCGTCGAGGCGCACAAGCCCGAGCTGCTGCTCACCGAGGACCACTCACTGTGCCCCGGCTGCGGCGAGCCGTTGGCGCTGCGGATCTTCCTCGAGGCGATCAGCGAGCTCGGCCTCGCGTCAGGATCCATCGCGGTCGCCGGCATCGGCTGCTACACCGCCTTCTCCGGCTCGATGGACGTCGATCTCGTGCAGGCGCTCCACGGCCGGGCCCCGTCGGTCGCGACCGGCGTGAAGCGGATGCTCCCGGACGCGACCGTGTTCACGCTCCAGGGCGACGGCGACATGGTGAACGAGGGGCTCCAGGAGGTGCTCCACACCGCGGCACGCGGCGAGAACGTCACCTGCATCCTGCTGAACAACGGCGTGTTCGGCGAGACCGGCGGCCACATGACCGCGACGAGCGTCATCGGGCAGCGCACCAAGAACACGCTCGAGGGACGCGACCCCGAGTACCACGGCTATCCGATCCTCATCGGCGACCTGGTGTCGCGACTCGAGGGTGCCGCGTACGTGGCCCGGGGCTCGGTCCACAACGCCGGTGCCGTGGCACGGACGAAGCGGATGTTTCGACGCGCGTTCGAGGCCCAGCGCGACCGCGAGGGATTCTCGTTCGTCGAGGTGCTCACGATGTGCCCCACCGGCTGGTTCGTCCCGACGGCCGAGGGCCCCGGCGAGCTGCAGCGCACACTCGGGGAGGTCCACGTGATGGGTGAGCTCAAGGTCGACGGCACGATCCGCACGACCGAGGAGCTCCACGACGAGAACGCGGCCCGCCAGCGCGAGGTCGAGGCGAAGCTGGCCGCCGGCGGTCTCGACGACGCGACCTAGGCTCGCCGCGTGAACTTCACCTATCCCCCCGAGGCCGAGGCGTTCCGCGACGAGTTCCGGTCCTGGCTCGACGACCACCTCACCGACGAGCTCCGCGAGCGCGGCCACTCGCTGAACATGGAGGCGGGGAGCCCCGAGCTCGAGCAGCGGCGGGAGTGGAACCGGGCGCTTGCCGACGCCGGCTACGCCGCGATCTCGTGGCCCGAGGAGTTCGGCGGGCGCGGCGCGGGCGTCATGGAACAGGTGGTGTGGAACGAGGAGATGCACCGCGCCGGCGCACCGGGGCCGATCAACGTCCTCGGGATCCCGAACGTCGCTCCGGCGATCATGGCCTACGGCACCCAGGAGCAGAAGACGTCGATGCTGCCCGCGATCCTGCGCGGCGACGACATCTGGTGCCAGGGCTTCTCCGAGCCCGACGCAGGCTCCGATCTCGCGTCGTTGCGCACCGCTGCGGTCCTCGACGGCGACACCTGGGTCGTGAACGGACAGAAGATCTGGACCACGCTCGGCCACCTGGCGAACTGGTGCGAGCTCCTCGTGCGCAGCGATCCGGATGCCCCCAAGCACAAGGGCATCTCGTGCCTGCTCGTCGACATGACGCTACCCGGCGTATCGGTGCGCCCGCTCGTCACGATCACCGGCGAACACGAGTTCAACGAGGTGTTCTTCGACGACGTGCGGGTGCCGGTCGACTCGATCCTCGGCCCGGTGCACGACGGCTGGCGGGTCGCGATGACGACACTGTCGCACGAGCGCGGTGGGGTCGCCAAGCTGCACCTCGGCACCCGCTCGAAGGTCGCCGACCTCATCGAGATCGCGAAGCGCACCCCCAAGGGCAACGGCCGCATGGTTGCCGACGACCCCGCGATCCGCCAGCGACTTGCCCGCGTCTACCTCGAGGCCGAGCTGTTCAAGCTCGTCGCCGACCGCGCCATCTCCGGCGAGCTGCACGGGCGGCCGCTGGGCCCCGAGTCGAGCATCGTGAAGATGGTGTGGAGCGAGACGGAGCAGCACCTCACCGAGGTCGCGACCGCCGTGCTCGGGCCGGACGCGACGACGGGCGCCTGGGGCCGCGACCGCCTCGCGTCACGGTCCCACACGATCGCGGGCGGTACCACCCAGGTCAACAAGAACATCATCGCCCAGCGCGTGCTGGGCCTCCCCCGCCCGCGCTGACCCGCGAGCGAGCCCCAGATCGGCGAGCAGCAGCAGGACCGCGAGCCACCCGAGCTCCGGAGCGTCGAACGCCTTCGCGACCGCCAGAGCCAGCGGCGCACCTGCACTCAGCAGCAGTCTCCCGCAGGCCACCCGCGCCGCGACGAGCGTCGCGATGCCGACCAGTGCGCCGATCCAGGGTCTCGACACGAGTCCGCTGACGACGCCGAGGCCGAGCGCGGTGACGAGAACGGTCCGCACCGGCGGGGTCGGACCCAGCATCGACCACGGTGACGCGAGACTCGGTGCGTCGGCCACGGCACGCGCGTCGGCCGGCCGGCGGCGGGTGGCGAAGAGCACGCCGAGGCAAGCGAGGATCGCGAGCGCGGACACGCCGATCCCCCACCAGACCATTCGCTGTGGGGCCCATCGCAGCTCGACATCGATGCTCCCGGCGCGACCAGGGCGCACGAGCCATCCGTTCGCATAGCTGTCGACGAGACTCGACGAACCGAGCGACCGTCCGCTCCCAGTGGTCGCTTCCCACCCCGCACTCTGGCTCTGGCCGAGAACCAGCCAGAACGGTCGTCCGTCGCTCCGGATCCGCAGGTCGAACGACGCCGGACCCGAGTCGAGCACCTTCACGGCGGCTGGGGCGGCGCTCTCGGGCTCGACGAGGAGTGCGTCCGCCTCGGGCTCTCCGCTCGTGTCAGGGCTCGTGGGTGCGGCCGAACGCCCTGGTCTCGAACGCCCTGGTCTCGAGCGGAAGATGAGCTGGTCGACGTCGATTCCCGTGTCGAGCCCCGCCACCGCCCGCACTCGATGACTGCCCCGCCGAAGGTCGAGGGGGCCCGTGCATGCTTCGAGCGCGAGACCAGATCGAGCCGCGTCCACGTCGCCGCGGAACCGGACGGACAACGGTCGCCCGTCGATCGACACGAGGTCGTCCCGGCACTCACCGGGCACTTGATCTACGCGCGCGGGGTTGGACACGCCGGCAAGCCCGGTCTCGGCGATCGCGACCGGAAGGGCGATCGGCGCGCCGGTCCGGTCATCGACGGTCGAGACCGGTCGCGTCGTCTCGACCACGAGGCGAAGCGTGGTGGCCGTGACGGCCTCGAACGGCACGGAGACCTCGGCAACGGTCCCGATGTTCCCACCATCCGCGATCGGCGGCACGACGAGCGTTCGCACCGGTACCCCGTCCGCCTCGAGCCGGAACGTCGTCGGCACGGAGTGACGCCCGTCGGCGACGATCGCGAGGTCCACCCGGTCGACGGTGACCGACGTGGCGGACCGGACCTCGACCCACTGGCCTTCCTGTGATCCGACGCGCGCTGTCCATGCGGTCGCAGGATCATGGTCGAAGGCACGCGACGCGCGGGCCTCGGCATCACCCGCGAGATGGGACGATGCGCCGAAGGTCGCACCGACTGCTGTCGTCCCCAGCACCGAGTCGATCACGTCGTCCCGGGCGTTCGGAGCGACCCGGGCCGTCCCCGCGAGCGCGAACGTGCGTGCATCCGGGAGCACGAAACGCCGCGCGATCGCGAGCTCTTCGTCCTGGCGATCACGACGGCTCGGGTCGCCGCGAAGGCGGGACAGGACGAGCGCGAGCGGGTGTCCTGTCGAGTCCACCCCGGCACGTGCGAGCAGGTCGACGGGGAGTCGCACGATCTCGGCGACTCGGACATCGGCGAGGAGCACCTCGGCGAACCCCACCCCGGCCGAACCCCTGGTGTCGACGGCGGCCCCGAGGTTCGTGTCCAGGATCTCGATCTCCAGGCGCCGGACCCGATGCTCGGGGAACTCCACCGACTGTCCATCGGGGGTGCGCGACGCTTCGCCGAGATCGACGACGAGGGGCGGACCACCGTCGATCGTCACCCGAACCCGGGTGACCCATCGATCCTGCGACCCATCCTGGGGCTGCACCAACCTGGCGTGGTCCGCCCAGACCGGGCGCTCGAGCTCGAGGACGAGTCGTTCGCCGGCCGGGTCGCCGCCCCCCGCCACGCGCCAGGCGGTGCGCGGGTCGCCGTCGAACGCGTGCACCGGACGATTCTCGGGCGTGTACCGGCCGCGGTCGCCCGAGCTCGTCGCGTCGACCCGTCCACCACGCTGCTCGACCACCGTTCGAGCCCGATCACCGCCCTCGGGAACCGCGGGGAGCCGATGATCGTCGTAGTCGGTCGCGAGTGCGTGCTGGCCTGCGCGTTCGGTCGGCCCGGTGACATCACGGAGCGCGGTCCACCGACGGGCTCGGCGTCGGTTGCTGTCGGTGACGAGCAGCGCGGCGTCGGCTCGGAGCGCGGCGCGCAGCTCGGTGCCGGTGAGGGACGCCGAAGTGCGTATGAGCTCGGTCCCGTCGAGGAGCCGCGCTTCCGCGGCGTCGACGAGTCCCTCACCATCGCCGGCGAAGAGCACCGGCCCGAGCGCTGGTGCGACGTGCACGATCGGGACCGCGTCGACGACCGGGAACAGCGCGACGGCCGGTGGCCACGGGGCGTCGGTCGGCGTCGCCAGCTCGAGCTCGTCGAGGAGCGGACGAGCCGGACCGGCCACGTTCGGACGCGACGGTCCGAAGCTGGTGGGTGCCCGCACGCCCGGAGGGAGTGGATCGGTGAGGATCGACCAGAGCAGACGCGGTCGGGGCGTCTCGTATCGCTCGTACTCGAGATCGGACCGGACCAGGATCGTGCCGGCCGCCAGGAGCCGCGCGACCGGGGCGAGGGTCACCGGATCGAACGTTCCCTCCTGGATGCGGCGGTCGAGCGCTGCGAGCAGGTCGACGGCTCCTGCCGACCCGGTCGGGATGCTCTCCCGACCCATCCAGGGTCGGTCGACCAGGCCCGGCGTGATCGGATCGACCGTGTTGCCCCAGCGGTAGGCGGCGAAGTCCGATCCCGGGATCTCGAGGATGCGGCTGGTCGCACCGTCGCGTTCGAGGGCTACCGCGGCGCGTTCCCAGTAGCGCGGCACGTGCTCGGGCGCGACGAGTCGCTCGCTGAGGTAGCCGTGCTGCCAGACCGGCGCGAAGTTCAGGACGACCAGGCCGACGACGGCCACACCGGCCCCGACGCGCAGTCGGCGAGGTTCGAGTGCCGAGACTGCCGCCGCGAGGAGCCCGGCCATCCCCAGGACGATGAGGGGCACGACCCGGGCCGTGTTGCGAAAGGCGAGTCCGACCGAGGAGTCCGACGCGAACCCAGAGAAGATCTCGCCGAGTGGACTCGGGTCGTCGTAGGGCCATGGCCCGACCCCGATCACGGTTCCGACGACGATCAGCAGCCCGAAGTACGCGCGGTGCCTCCAGCGCACGACCGCGGCCGCACCGAGAGCGAGGATCGGGACCGCGAACGTCGTGGCGACGAGCCACCGCCAGTCGGAGTACGCCCTCGACTGGTCGATCCACGGGCCGAGTCGGTCGCCGCCGTAGAAGAACCAGTTGCCGATCCCGCGGAGCAGGTCGGTGGGCAGCGAGGACGCCGACGTCGTGCGGACCGTCTCCGACAGCTGGAGGATCGGCAACCCGCGGCTGCCCTGGATCGTCAGCCCGACCACCCACCACATCGAGAGACCCACCGTCGGCACGGCGATACGAACAGCTGCACGAAGCGCGGCTCGTGCATCGACCTGACGGGCGACGACCGCGACCACCAGCCAGAGGACGGGGCCAAGACCGACGAGGATCAAGGTCGACGCATTCGTGCCGCCGACCACGAGGACAACGAAGGCGAACAGGATCGGATCGCGCCACCCCCCGCGTCGGGCCGCGCGGATCGTCAGGCCCACGAGCCACGGAAGTGCGGCCCACGAGAGCAGCAGCACCGAGAGACGCGCCGTGAACGCGAGCTGGTACGGCGTGAGCATGAACACCGCCGCGCCGGCGATGACCCCCGCGCGACGCGTCCCGAGCATCGAGAGCAGCCACATCGCGCCGAGCGCAGCCGCGAGGGAGATCGAGCCGAGCCACAGTCGCTGCGCGACCCAGCTCGGGACATCGAGCTGTCCCATCAGCCAGTAGTAAGGCCCCATCGGGAAGAGGTACCCGATGTTCTGGTGGGGCACCGTGCCGGCACCGACATGGGCGTCCCAGAGGTAGGGCGCGCGCGCGAGCAGTCGGCCCGGATCGAGGTACAGGTACGCCTTGGTGTCGGCGCTCACCTTGCCCGGTGACGAAAAGAGGAACGGCACGTATGCGAGGACCGTGAACGCGACGACCTCGACGCGGCGCCCACGCAACGCCCCCGCCCACCGCCGGGGCGAGGAAGCGGCCGGTCGTGCGTTCGTGCGGTCGCCCCGGGGGCCAGCGCGACGCGACCGCGAGGTCATGTCGGGGCGTATTGGGTCATCCCCATGTGCTCGACGATGTGGTCGAGATCGGGGGTGACTCGGGGCGTCGCCCGCCGCCCCGCTGCGAACTCGGCGCCGATGGCGTCGCAGCGGCTGCCGAAGTGACGAAAGGCCGAAGAGTGCACGTACCAGACGGTGGCCGTCGGACGCGCCGCCTCGAGGACACGACGCGCGTACCGGGCGGGGTCCCTCTGCTCGATGCGCTCGCGGTAGTCGACCCAGTCGACCCGGAGCGGGGACGCGCCGTCGGGATAGGTCTCCTGGTGAAGCCCCGGAACTTTCGCGAGCAGCCGACTCCCGTCCGGGCCGAGCTGGTCGGGGCAATAGACCACCACGTCGCCCGGGCGGGCCTCGGCCGCGATCACCGCGGCGACCTGCCCCGACTGCGTCCGCTGGTCGAAGACATTGCGAACGCCGCCGGCGAAGCCGAGCAGCACGAGAGCAGCGAGGATGCCCACGCGCACACGCGTCGACATGAACACGTTGAGTGAAGCGGCGAGCACCACGACGAGGAGCGGGAACATGATCGCGGCATAGCGGCCGTCGAACGCGGTGCCCCCCAGGAAGGCCGCGACGAGCCCGAGCCCCAGGGTCCCGAACGCGACGGCCATCTCCCAGCGAACCTGCGGGCGGGTCCTGAGGTCGAGCTCGATGCGCCGGTTGTCGAGCGCAGCACCGAAGAGCGCGACCAGAGGGAGCACGAGCAGGGGGAGCAACAGCACCCAGGCCTCGGCGTGCCGGTACCCGCCCGCGAAGGCCGACATCGCGACCGCGAGCCCGAACCACGGCACGACCGACTCACCCCAGGGCGTCCCGGTGTGGCCGAGCTGGAACCAGAGCGTGTCGAGCCACGGGAGCAGGGTGAGCGTACCGACCGCGACGGCCAGGAGCAGACGTCGCGCGGTGGGCCGGCCCGCCTCGGGTCCCCGCCAAGACGCGTAGACGAGACCGAGACCGACCACCGCGATCAGGTAGAAGGACCAGTACTGCGAGTAGACGAGCAGGGCGGTCACGACGGCCACGACCGAGAGTCGCGGCCAGGTCGGCGCGTCGAGAGCGCGACGGAACGCCAGGTACCCCCCGAGCATGAGGAACATCACGAGGGCGTACATGCGGGTCTCGGTCGCGAAGCGGATGGCGAACGGCGACGACGCGAGCACGAGCACCGCGCCCCACGCCGCGATCCTGCCGCCCACCCTGCGGCCGGCGAAGTAGGCGAGCGGGAGCGCACCGATCGAGAACGCGGCCGAGAGCCCTCGAACTGCGACGTCTCCCGACCCGAACACCTCCATCCAGAAGTGCAGCAGCGCGTAGTACAGCGGGGGTGCTCCGTCCTGGCGGAGCGCGTCGCCGAGCTCCGCGAGCGGGAGCTGAGCGATGTGCACCGAGAGCGCCTCGTCGAACCAGAGGTCGGACTCGGTGACGAAGCGGAGGGCGAGCGCCGCGCCCAGCACGAGTGCCACGGCGAGCCGACAGACCCAGGGTGATGTGCCGTCGGCATCCGCAGGATCGTCGGCGCGCGTGGGCACCTCGGCAAGAGTGTTCATCGAGTCCCCAACGCTAGTAGGCGACCTCAGAGCGTCGTGGTGCGCGCCCGCTCCGCGGCCGAGGCCATGAGCCCCGGAACGATGTCCCCGAACGCCTCGATCTTCGGGTTGTCGAGCTTGCCGCTCTTGAAGCGCGAATACTGGCCCTCCAGCACGATCGCGAGCTTGAACCCCGCCAGGATCTCGTAGTAGTCGATCTGCTCGACCGACCGACCGCTCACCTCGGTGTAGTGCGCGAGCAGCTCGGAGCGCTGGG
>JBKJJI010000149.1:0-7514 GCA_046598115.1 Acidimicrobiia bacterium
GTCGAGGAGGGTCAGCGCCTCGGCCCCGTCGGCGGCGACGATCTCGGCGGGCTCGGCGCTCACGACGGTGGTGGACCCGACCCGCATGACGAGCGGCGCTGCGTCGGCCGCCGGGACCGCACAGGCCAGGACCGTTTTGGGAGGGGCGGACGGTGGAACCGAGCGGGCCGGGGTCACGTCTGCTGAGGGTACGCGGTCGCCGGCGCCCGTTCCCTCCCACCGAGGCGCCCGGCACCATGCGCCGACGGGGTTCTCCGACCGGGGCGGTCGGATCGACCTCGGTAGCATGGGGCTCTCCATGGCACAGCACCGCTCGGCTTTTCGCGCCTTCGCCCGCCGGCTGGTGGTCGCGTTCGTGGTCGCGACCCTCTTCATGGGCGGCGCGGTCTTCGCGGTGAACTACGTCATCGACCAGAAGCTCGACAACGTCGCTCGGGTCGACGTGTCGCTCGCCGGCGCCCCGCCCGAGGGTGCGAACTACCTCCTGATCGGCTCCGACACCCGCGCGTTCGTCAAGAACGCAACCCAGGAGGAGGCGTTCGGGGACGAGTCCGACGCTGGTGGGCAGCGGTCCGACACGATGATGGTGCTCCACGTGGAGCCGAACGCCCAGCGGACCTTCGTCGTCTCGTTTCCGCGCGACCTCTGGGTCGACATCCCCGGCGTCGGTAACTCGAAGATCAACGCGGCGTTCAACGACGGACCCGACAAGACCATCGAGACGCTGCTCGCCAACTTCGGCGTCGAGATCAACCACTACCTCGAGGTCGACTTCAAGAGCTTCCGCGGGATCGTGAACTCGATCGGGAGCGTCCCCGTCTACTTCCCGTACCCGGCGCGCGATGAGAAGACCGGCCTGTACTCGCCGTTCGCCGGCTGCGTCCGCCTCGACGGGAGCGCTGCGCTCTCGTATGTCCGGTCCCGGTCGTTGCAGTACTTCTCTACCGAGCGCAACCGATGGGTCAACGCGGACGCGGTGCCCGACATCGACCGGATCGCGCGTCAGCAGGAGTTCATGCGCAAGCTGGCCGGCCTCGCGGTGCAGAAGGGCCTCAACAACCCGCTGACCGCGAACAAGATCACCGACCGCATCCTCGAGAACCTCACGATCGACAGCGGGCTCACGAAAGACGACATCTTCGGCCTCATCGAGGCGTTCCGGACGATCGACCCCGACGATCCGAACTCGCTCGAGTTCGAGACCCTGCCCTGGATGAACGGCCCCACGCAGGGAGGACTGTCCGTCCTCTACGTCAAGCAGCCCGAGGCCGAGGCGGTCTTCGCGCGCCTCGCCGACTTCAGCGGATCGGGGGGAGCGGCCGCGCGGTCCGGCACGGTCGAGCCGTCGGAGGTGAAGCTCGAGGTCCGGAACGGCGCCGGGGTGTCGGGCGAGGCGGGTGCAGCGCTCAAGGAGCTGAAGGCCTTCGGGTTCCGAGGGGCCGGGACGAGCAACGACCCCCGGGGGACCGTCGAGCAGACCGAGGTCCGGTACGCGCCCGGCGCCGAGGACAAGGGCAAGGCGGTGCTCGAGTACGTGAGCCCGAGCGCCCGCCTGGTGCAGGACCCCGATCTCGAGGGTGCCGATGTGGCCCTGGTGCTCGGGACGAACTTCGAGTCGATCGTCGCCCCCGCAGATCCCACCACGACCACGGTGCCGGCGACCGTGCCGGGCTCCGAGGGCACACGCACCGAGGTCCCCGCAGCAACCGAGCCCGACACGCCGGCACCGATCAGCAACCAGAACCTGCTCGGCGAGCCGGCCGCGCGCGTCCCGCCATGCTGAACTGCTCCCGCGGCGTGCTGCACCCTTCCGCCGGTCGGGTGGCATGAGCACCGTCGGTGTGGTGGGTGCGGGGTACGTCGGCCTCACGACCGCCGCCTGCCTCGCCCACCTCGGCCATGTGGTCGTCTGCGCCGACATCGACGCCGACCGCATCGAGCGGCTGCGCAAGGGCAACGTCCCGATCCTGGAGGAGGGTCTCTCCGAGCTGGTCTCGGCGGGGCTCTCGAGCGGCCTCCTCTCGTTCGCCGTCGGTGCCGTCGAGGCGGCCGACCATGCCGAGTTCGTGTTCCTCTGCGTCCCGACGCCGCACGGGGTCGACGGGGCTGCCGATCTCACCGCGGTCGACGACGTGACCCGCGAGATCGGGCCGGCCCTGCGCGCGGGCGCGGTCGTCGTCAACAAGTCCACAATGCCGGTCGGCTCGACGCGGCGCGTCGATCGGCTGCTCCGAGAAGCTGGCGCGCCCGCTGACGTCCGGGTGGTCTCGAACCCGGAGTTCCTCCGGGAGGGGTCGGCCGTGGCCGACTTCCTCCACCCGCACCGCATCGTCGTCGGTGCCGACGAGCCCGCCGTCGCGGTGCGCGTGTTCGAGCTCTACAAGGGCATCCAGGCCCCTATCGTGGTCACCGACGCCGCGTCCGCCGAGGTCATCAAGTACGCCTCGAACGCGTTCCTCGCGACGAAGGTCTCGTTCGTGAACGCGATCGCGAACCTGTGCGAGTCGATGAGCGCCGATGTGCGCAGCGTCGCGCTCGGGATGGGCTACGACCCACGCATCGGGTTCGAGTTCCTCCAGCCCGGTCCGGGTTGGGGGGGGTCCTGCTTCCCGAAGGACACCGCCGCGCTGCTCCACGCGTCGCGTGCGGCGGGCTACGACTTCAGCCTCCTGCGGGGGGTCGTCGAGGTGAACGAGGAGCAACGCGACCGAATGGTGGCGAAGGTACGGGCAGCCCATGGCGGACCACTCGACGGTGCACGCGTCGGGGTGTGGGGCCTGACGTTCAAGGCGAACACCGACGACCTGCGCGACTCGCCCGCGGTCGCGATCGCCGGCCTGCTGGCCGACGAGGGCGCGGTGGTACGGGCCTACGACCCCGCTGCGTCGGACTCGACGCAGGAGCTGCTCCCGTACCTGCAGGTGGTCACCGACCCCTACGAGGCCTGCGACGGTGCCGACGTGCTCGTCGTGCTGACGGAGTGGGACGAGTTCCGGCGGCTCGACTTCGACCGGGTCGCGGCGGCGATGGGATCACCATCGATCGTCGACACCCGCAACCTGCTCGATCCGGCCGCACTGCGTCGACAGGGGTTCTCGTACGTCGGCGTCGGCCGCTGATGCCCCGCGCCGTCGTCACCGGCGGGGCCGGGTTCGTCGGGTCGCACCTCTGTCGCGGCCTGCGCGCCCGCGACTGGGAGGTAGTCGCGGTCGACGATCTCTCGACCGGTCGGGCGGACCACGTCGCGGATCTTGCCGGGCCGGGGTTCACGTTGCTGGAGCACGACGTCGTCGACGGGATCCCGGTCGATGGCCGAGTCGAGGCGGTGCTCCACTTCGCGAGTGCCGCGAGCCCGCCGGAGTACCTCGCCCGGCCGCTGGAGACGCTCGCGGTCGGCTCGGACGGCACCCGGCATGCGCTCGAGCTGGCGCGCCGCTCCGGGGCGAGGTTCTTGCTCGCGTCGACGAGCGAGGTGTACGGCGACCCGCTCGAGCACCCGCAGCGGGAGTCGTACTGGGGGAACGTGAACCCCGTCGGTCCCCGGTCGGTCTACGACGAGGCGAAGCGCTTCGCCGAGGCCCTGACGATGGCGTACCACCGGGTCCACTCGGTCGACACCAAGATCGCCCGGATCTTCAACACCTACGGGCCGGGTCTCGAGCCGGGCGACGGGCGGGTCGTCTCGAACTTCCTCGTGCAGGCGATCGGGGGTCGGGACCTCACCGTCTACGGCGACGGGCTCCAGACCCGCTCCTTCTGCTTCGTCGAGGACGAGGTCGAGGGTCTCCTCGCGCTGCTCGACAGCGACTGGGTGGGCCCGATGAACATCGGCAACCCGGATGAGCACACGGTCCTCGAGCTCGCCGAGCTGGTGCTCGACGTCGTGGAGTCGACCGCCGGGGTCCGCTTCGAGGCGCTCCCGGTCGACGATCCGGGGCGGCGTCGACCCGACATCGGGCTCGCCCGGCGCGAGCTCGGCTGGGACCCGAAGGTGCGCCTGCGCGAAGGTCTCGCACGCACCCTCGAGTGGTATCGGAGCCGTCTGTGAAGTCGATCGAGCCGCTTGCGTCGTACTCGAAGCTGTCGGTGATCGTGCCGGTGTTCAATGAGCGCAACACGGTCGCGGAGATCGTCCGTCGGATGCGCGAGGTCGAGCTGCCCGTCGGCCTCGAGATCGTGGTCGTCGACGACGGCAGCGACGACGGGACCGCCAGCCTGCTGCCGCAGCTGCGCGACAGCACGACCCGTGTCGTGGCGCACGACACCAACCGGGGCAAGGGCGCGGCGATCCGCACCGGTCTCGAGCACGCGACCGGTGATCTCGTCCTCGTCCAGGACGCAGACCTCGAGTACGACCCCGCCGACTGGCCCAAGCTGCTCGCGCCCGTGCTGCGCGGTCGGGCCGTCGTCGTGTACGGGTCGCGGTTCACCGGTGAGCGGCGCAACATGATGTTCCTCCACTGGGTCGGGAACCGGTTCCTCTCGCTCGTCACGAACGTCCTCTACAACACCACGCTCTCCGACATGGAGACCTGTTACAAGCTGTTCGATCGACGCGTCCTCGACGGGCTGACGCTGCGTGCCCAGCGCTTCGACTTCGAGCCCGAGGTGACCGCCAAGATCCTCCGTCAGCGCATCCGGATCTACGAGGTCCCGATCTCGTATGCCGGTCGCGAGATCGACGAGGGCAAGAAGATCACCTGGCGCGACGGGTTCGCAGCCCTCTGGACGCTCGTCAAGTACCGCTTCGTCGACTGATGTCGGTGACCGGGCTCCCATGACCGGGAACCCCCGGTGGTCGGCCGTCGTCGTGAATTACGAGGCCGGCGACGCCCTCCGCGACTGCGTCGCGTCGATCGTCCTCGACACGAGTGCCGATGCCCCTGAGATCGTCGTCGTCGACAACGGCTCGCGCGACGGTTCGGTCGAGCGCCTCCTCGCCCGGCATCCCGACGTGGTGGTGATCACCACGGGGGAGAACCTCGGCTACGCGCGCGCGGCGAACCGGGGGATCGCGGCGACGACCGCTCCCATCGTTGCGGTGTGCAACCCCGATCTCCTCGTCACGGCGGGCACGGCTGCGGCGATGGTGCGCCGTCTCGACGACGACCCGACCCTCGGCGCGGTCGGCCCGGCGATCTTCGAGACCGACGGTTCGCACTACCCGTCCGCCCGACAGGTGCCGCGTCTCACTGATGCCGTCGGCCACGCGCTGCTGGGCGCGGTGCGCCCGGACAACGCGTTCACCAAGCGCTACCGCGAGCTCGATCGCGACCCCGCGGTCAGCCGTCCGGTCGACTGGGTCTCGGGGGCCGCGGTGTGGCTCCGGCGCTCCGCGCTCGACGCGGTCGGAGGATGGGACGATGGCTACTTCATGTACGTCGAGGACGTCGACCTGTGCTGGCGCCTGCGCGGCGCGGGTTGGGGGATCGCGTACGAGCCGGGCGGACGCGTCACCCACGTCCAGGGGCTGAGCACGCGGCGGCACCCATATCGGATGATCGTGGCCCACCACCGGTCGCTGTTGCGCTTCGCGGGGAAGCGCTGGCGCGGCCCCAAGCGGCTCCTCCTCGCCCCGGCGGCGTTGTTCCTCGCGGCCCGGGCCGGGATCCTCATGGCCGGGGCGCGCCTGGCCCGGCTCGGCTCCTCGCGCCGCAGTGGGCCACGGGGCGCGCGGTAACCTCGCGCGAATGGCGAAGTCTCGGAGCAAGTACACCCGCGCCCGGATCAGGGCACGCGGCCGGCGCCCCAAGAAGCGCGGCGGCGCGAACTGGTTCTACGCGGCGCTCGCGCTGATCGTGATCCTCGGGGTCGCCGGGGTCGCGCTTGCCCGACCCGACAGCGCCGACGCGGTCGCACCCCAACCCGGGAACCCGGCGACCGGCGCGCCCGGCGACCACTGGCACGCGGCGATCGCGGCCGACATCTGTGGCACCTGGCTGGGCGCACCGGCCGAGTTCCTCACTGCCGCGGACAACCCGAACGTGGGAGTCGGACTCCACACGCACGGGGACGGGTTCGTGCACATCGAGCCGCAGAGCGCTTCCGAAGGGGGCAACAACGCAACGATCGAGCGGTGGCTGAGATATGGCGGGTGGTCCGCGTCGCAGAACTCATTCGACCTCTGGTCGGGCCCAGCGTCGGCCCCGGCGAAGACGAGATGGTCCAACGGCGACGAATGTCCGCCAGGGACGCCATTCGCCGGACGCAAGGGCGTCGTGAAATGGTCGGTCGACTGCAACGCTCGCACGGGCAATCCGTCTGACACGAAGCTCAAGGACCAGGCGGTATACGCACTGGCGTTTCTCCCCCAGAGCGAAACGGTCGGCGTGCCGCCGAACGCCTCATCGATCCCCTCCGGGAGCGGTGAGGCACCACTCAACAATGAGGGGTGCGAGGCCGCGGGATCCCGCGGGTCGGCCACGACTGCTACCTCCCTGGCGCCGGCCACCACCGACTCGACCACCGCGGTCGAGACGCCCGCGACGACCTAGGCGCACACGGTGCGAGCGATCGTCCTCGTCGGGGGTGAAGGCACCCGCCTCCGTCCGCTGACGTCGACGGTCCCGAAGCCGCTCCTGCCGATCGCCGGGCAGCCGTTCCTCGAACGCCAGCTCGAGTGGCTCGCCACCTACGGCGTCGACGAGGTCGTGCTCTCCCTCGGCTACCTCCCCGATGCGTTCCGGGACCGGTTCCCCGACGACGCGTACGCGGGTGTACGGCTCTCGTACGCGGTCGAGCCGTATCCGCTCGGAACCGCAGGAGCGATCCGCTTCGCCGCAGACTCGGTCGGGTTCGACGAGCGGTTCGTCGTCTGCAACGGCGACGTCCTCACGACGCTCGACCTCGGGGCACTCGTCGCCTTCCACGAGGACCGGGATGCCGAGGCGACGATCCACCTCACACGGGTCGACGATCCGTCTGCGTTCGGCGTCGTCCCCACGTCGGTCGACGGAGAGGTGCGCGCCTTCGTCGAGAAGCCGCCACCCGGGACCGCGCCGAGCGACTGGATCAACGCCGGCACGTACGTCCTCGAGCCGGCGGTGCTCGAGCGGATCCCCGCCGATCTCACGGTGTCGATCGAGCGCGAGACGTTCCCCCGGATGCTCGAGCAGCGCGGTCGGCTCTTCGCCTCCGGGACGGACGACTACTGGCTCGACATCGGGACTCCCGACAAGTACCTCACGGCGAACCGCGACGTCGTGGCGGGTGTGCTCGGCGCGCCCCCGGTGGCGGGCGCGGTGGTGCGCGACGGCACCGTGTGGGACCTCGGCGCCGACGTGGCTCCCACGGCGACTGTCGAGGGTCCATCGCTTCTCGGTGCACATGCGCTGCTCGAGGCCGACGCACGGGTCGCACGCGCGGTCGTCGGCGCCGGTGCGGTCATCTGCGAGGGAGCGCTCGTCGAAGACGCCGTGGTGCTCGACGGTGCCCACATCGGGCCGCGAGCGCGGGTCTCGGCGTCGATCGTCGGACCAGGGGCCACGATCGGGAGCGAGGCGGTCCTCAGCGGC
>JBKJJI010000202.1:0-20107 GCA_046598115.1 Acidimicrobiia bacterium
AGTCGTGAAACCGGGCAGTACCGGATGCGGCTCGAACGCTACTCCTCCAAGCCACGGGTTGCGCGTGGTCGCACGTCCTCGCCCGGAAGGGCACGCCGAGGGCACAGGTGGGAGCCGACCAACCACGTGCGCCAAGCAATCGCTCGGAGTGGAACGGGTGTGGTGCGAGTGGAGGTGATGGGACTTGAACCCACGACTTCTACGTTGCGAACGTCATCACGCCGACCCGCTGACCAGTACGTTCGCGTGGAAACCCAGGCGGGCGGTATGCACTGTGCCTCATGAGGTACCTCGAGTAACCCGCAAGTACCGCCCTGAATGGCACGTTTGTGGCACGAAATCGCGGGCCGCACTTGACCGGGGGCTGCCCGAGAGCGCCCTCCGACTGCTGGATCCGCTCCTTGCCGGGACTCGGGATGATCCTGGGCGCCCGGGTGCTCGCAGAGTTCGGGGACGACCCGAACCGCTACGCCGACGCCAAGTCTCGCAAGAACTACGCCGGCACGTCACCCATCACCCGCGCCTCGGGCACCCGCCGCGTCGTCCTCGCCCGCTTCGCCCGCAACAAACGCCTCGCCGACGCGTGCTACCTCTGGGCGTTCGCCGCGCTCACCGCCAGCCCCGGAGCACGAGCCTTCTACGACCAACACCGAACCGCCGGCGACACTCATCACCGCGCACTGCGCGCCCTCGCCAACCGGTTCGTCAGCATCCTCCACGGCTGCCTACGCCACGGCGCGCTCTACGACGAACACCCGCCTGGGGACACCGCCCAGCCGCGGCCGCTTGACACCAACAGCACGTGGGATGTCTAGCCCGATTCTGACGAGTCCATGGACGGGACCCTCTCGAACGTGGGAGGGATGCTCCTGCGAGCCGACGTCAAGGCACGAGCATCCCGCCGGGTCCTCGAGCTCCCGACCTTCATCGCCGAGATGCTCTCCGACCACCTCGCTGCTCGTGGGCTGACAGGCGCAGACACGGATGCGTTCGTGTTTGTCTCGCCGGACGGAGGCCCATTGCACCCGAGCAACTTCCGCTCACGAATCTGGCTCCCCGCGATCAGTGCCGCTGGGCCTTGGGCTCAGGATGAAACGGCGTCGACGGTGAGTACCTGGAGTTCCCGTCGCCGCTGGAGGTCTCGATCCGCCCAGGGGTGTTGCGGGTGCGCGTGCCTCGTGAGCGCCCGGGGCCCAAAACCGGATGGCCGCGGGTCAACCTCCGGTTGGTGCTCCGCCTCTGGGGAAACGTCCGGGCCCGGTGACCCGAGGCTGGCGAATCGGCCCCGCGGGCTTCACCCCCGTCGAGCCGACCAGCGACGCCGGCGGAGCGGTCGCGGTCGCGACCCGCCCGAACCCCGCTTACGGATGAGCGTCAGGCCGTCGCCGATCGTGAGGATCATGCTCTCGACGCGGTCGTCGGCGGCGACCATGTCGTTGAAGGCTCGGATCGCCGAGAGCTCGGCCGAATCGTTCGCCGCCGCCGGTTGCAGGACCTCCCCCCGCCAGAGGGTGTTGTCGGCGAGGATCAGGCCACGCTCGCTCATCCGCGGGAGCAGCGCCTCGTAGTAGGCGGGGTAGCCCGCCTTGTCGGCGTCGATGAACGCGAGGTCGATGGTCGGCTCGAGGGCGAGGGACTGGATCGTCTCGGTGGCCGGTCCGAGCCGGAGCTCGATGCGGTCTGCGACTCCGGCCCGTTCCCAGGCCGAACGAGCGATCGCGGCCCACTCCTCACTCACGTCGCAGCACAGGAGCCTCCCGGTGGGTGGAAGCCCGCGCGCGATGCAGATCGAGGAGTACCCGGTGAAGGTGCCGATCTCGACGGCTGATTCGACGCCGAGCGCGGCGGTGATGAGCGTCATGAAGTGCCCCTGCTCGGGCGGTATCGCGGACGACCGCATCACCTCGGGGACGCTCGGGTGGGTCCCGGTCTCCTCGATGAGCCAACGCAGCGCATCGTCGAGCGGAGGCGAGTGCTCGAGCAGGTACTCGGAGAGTGCCGCGGTCAAAAAGAAGGACTTGGGTTGCGACACGGAGGTGAGCGTAGCCACCCGGTCGGTGCGCGGCCGGGGCCGTCGTTGACCACCGCGGAGGAGAACACCAGACTGCGTTCCTTCCGCTGACGCAACCGGGGTCGTGCATGGGTATCTCGCTCGAAGAGATCAAGGACGTCGAGGATCGCCAGCCTCTCCCGGACCGAGAGCTGACGTTGCTGCCCGATCCCGAGCCACGCGAGCTCTGGTGCCCCGTGATCTCGGTCGACGACCACGTCCTCGAACCCCCCACCCTGTTCGACCGAGTGCCGGCGAGGTACGCCGACTCCGCGCCCGAGCTCGTCCAGTCCCAGGGCCGGCCGGCGTGGAGGATCGGCGATCAGGTCCACTACCTCGCCGGAGGCGACGGGACGGTGGGGCGCCCGATGTCGGAGTGGAGCGCGAACGGGATGCGCTGGGAGGACTATCGGCGCGGGGTCTTCGATGTCGAGGCCCGGCTCCGCGACATGGACCTCAACGGCGTCTGGGCATCGCTGAACTTCCCCTCCAACCTCTGGGGGTTCGCGGGGTCGAGGTTGTCGAGGCTCCCCGACCGCGACGTCGCGTACGCCTGTGTTCGCGCCTACAACGACTGGGTGCTGGAGGAGTGGTGTGGTGCCGCTCCGGACAGGTTCATCCCGTGTCAGATCCCGTTCCTGGCCGATGTCGAACTCGCGGCCCAGGAGATCCGTCGCAACGCCGACCGGGGCTTCACCGCGGTCAGCTTCTCGGAGAACCCCCACGAGTTGGGGTTCCCGACGCTCCACAGCGGTGCCTGGGACCCGTTCCTCGCCGCGTGCACCGACACCGGGACGGTCATCAACCTTCACGTCGGGTCGTCGGGCACGATCTGCCGCCCGGCGCCCGACTCGCCCCCGATGGTGCTGGTGGCCCTGTTCCCGGTGAACGGCATCATGGCCGTCGTCGACTGGATCTTCTCGAGGGTCCCCGTCCGGTTCCCGGCGATCAAGGTCGCGCTCTCCGAGGCCGGCGTCTCATGGGTGCCGATGGTGATCGAGCGACTGGAGGCCTCGTTCGAGCACCGTGACCATTCCCAGTGGTGGCGGGCCGACGACCCCGATCCGGTGGACCTCCTCCGCCGCAACTTCTGGTTCACGTCCATCGAGGACCCCTCGGCGTTCCGGAACCTCGACCTGATCGGCTCGGACCGGGTCATGGTCGAGACCGACTATCCGCACGCCGACAGCTCGTGGCCCGACACTCAGGCCGTGATCCGGCGCCAGCTCGCAACGCTCCCGACGGACACGATCACCCGGATCTGCTTCGAGAACGCGGCGGCGCTGTATCGCCATGCGCCCCCTCCGAGCCCGCTGCTCGCGGCGTCGCTCCTGGGCGGGGGATCGGGTCGGGGGAACTGGGGCTCCCCCGGCCCGGGCGGCTAGGGTGGTCTCCGACGAGGCCCGTCACAACCCACCCACTGATGGAGAAGACGACCCGATGAAGTTCCAGAAGACCGAGATCAAGAACGAGCGCCCCGGGATCATGTTGACGATTGGCGTTCCGGCGAGCCCGGTGGCTTCGGCCGACGAGGACGCCAACGAGCAGGAGCTCGCGGACGCCAACGCGTAGCGGTGGCGACCCGGGTCCTCGTGGCCCGGGTCTTCCGAGCAGGTCGGCATCCGGAAGAGTTCGCGCGCGCCGCTGACCATCCTTCGACCAAGGGCACCTCATGCGTCTCTGCCTGGTGACGATGCCATGGCAGTCACTCGACACCCCGTCGCTGCCGCTGAGCCTGCTCAGCTCCGTCATCCACGGGGCTCGTCCGGACGACGACGTCCGCGTCCACTACGCCAACATCGGCTGGGCCGAGTTCGTCCTGCAACGCACGGGTGGGAGCGTCACCCCCGACGACTACTCCGACCTCGTCGAGGACGGACTGTTCCACGGCGTGGGCGACTGGGTGTTCACGTCGTCGCTCTACGGAGACGCCGCGTGGCCGATGGAGCGGTATCTCGCGCACCCCGCCACGAAGCGACAACGCGACGGCGCGGCCCGACAGATGCGGGAGCTCGCTCCCGACTTCGTCCGCACGACCGCAGACGACATCCTCCGCGGGAGCCCCGACCTCGTGGGGCTGACCTCGACGTTCATGCAGAACGTCCCGTCGCTCGCTCTCGCCGCCGAGCTGAAGCGACGGGATCCGGCCGTGGGCATCGTCCTCGGGGGTGGGAACTGCGACGGCCCGATGGGCCCGGCGCTCCACCGGAACTTCGCCTCGCTCGACTATGTCGTGAGCGGCGAAGGCGAGCGGGCGTTCCTCGCGCTCGTCGAAGCCCTCGACCGCGGTGCGGATCCGGACGATCTCGCGAGCGTCGGTGGTCTGAGCTGGCGTCGCGGTGGCGAGCAGGTCGTGAACGACGCACCGACCGAGGCGTTGACGATGGCCGACGTCCCGACGCCGGGCTTCGACGCCTACTTCGCCGCGATCGAGGCCAGCACGGTCCGCGAGTACCTCGAGCCCAAGCTCGTGCACGAGGCCGCCCGCGGGTGCTGGTGGGGCGCGCTCAAGCACTGCACGTTCTGCGGACTCAACGGTTCGACCATGGAGTTCCGCAGCAAGCCGCCCGAGCGGGTCTGGGACGAGATCGGTGCGCACGTCCGCCAACACCAGGTCCTGGACGTCGTCATGGTCGACAACATCATGGACATGCACTACATCGGAACCCTGCTGCCCCAGCTCGCGGCGAGCGACTGGGACCTGCGGTTCCACTACGAGGTGAAGTCGAACCTGCGCCGGGACCACGTTCGAGCGCTTCGGGACGCGGGGGTCGTCCAGATCCAGCCCGGCATCGAGAGCCTCTCGACACGGGTGCTCAAGATCATGGACAAGGGCGTCGACGGCGTCACCAACGTCCGCCTGCTCCGCGACTGCGAGGATCACGGCATCACGACGCCGTGGAACTACCTCTTCGGGTTCCCGGGCGAGGAGTCCGACGACTACCGACCGATCCTCGATCAGTTCCCCAACCTGCACCACCTGCAGGCTCCCCGCGTGGCGACGCGCATCGCGCTGGAGCGGTTCAGCCCGTACCACGAGCGCCCGGAGCTCGGCTTCGCGTTCCGCAGGCCGGCGTCGTTCTACCAGCACGTGTACGACCTCCCTCGGCGCGAGCTCATGGATCTGGTCTACATCTTCGATTGCAGCGATGCCGGGATCGACGCTTCACTCGCCGACGAGCTCGTGACCGCGGTCTCGTCGTGGCAAGCGGCCTACTTCGACTCGACGCTCACGCTCGATGACCGCGGCGACGAGCTGGTGATCGTCGACGGGCGCGCCGAGCGCGAGCCCCGCGAGCACCGACTCGCCGAGCCGTGGCAGGTCGCCGGCTACCGCCTGCTCGCCGCGGGTCACGGGCCGAGCTCACTCGCCAAGGCGTTGGGCCGTCTCGACATCGCCTTCCCCGGTGACGCGGCGATCGAGGCCTGGCTCGACGAGCTCCTCGCCCAGGGCCTGGTCTTCACCGACAGCGGTCGCTCGGTCGCGCTGGCGACCGAGCGCGTTCCGGCGAAGGTCCCGGGCGCGGAGTGGCGCTAGTCGGCGATCGGGAATTCCATGGGTAGCGGCGTCGCCGACTTCGTCGACCCCGAAGAGTCGATCCCGGTCGATCTCGGCGCGCTGCTCAGCGCGACGACCCGTCTGGTCCGGCTGGCGAGCCCCTGCTGGCTCTCGGTGGAGGAGCCGCGCGCGTCGTTGGCGCTCGTGCGTCTCCTGCGCGAAGCGCAATCGTTCGGCGTTCCGGTCGACTGGCAGCTGCGAGCCGACGAGAGCGTCGCCCTCGAACCGTTCGTCCACCTGGCGCCGCCGCGGTCGGTCACCGACACCGTGCTCGACGCGGCGCGGGTCGCCTGGCAAGAACGCCACGAGCCCGGTCTCTGCTACTACCGCCTCGGTCCGGGGTTCGTGTTCGTGAAGGACGTGCGGCGGGCGAACGCGTCGGCGCGCTACAAGATCGAGGGGGTGGGGGACCTCCGGGTGCTCGAGGGCGTGGCCGACGTTGCCGGCCTCGACCGGGAGACCCGGGAGCTGCTCGCCGACCTCGAGGCCGCGGATCTCGCGGTCCGCCTCGGCGGTTGGGCGACCCTCGTGCCGTGTCGCATGCGTCGCTGGCCGGTGCCGGCCCACGAGGTGTGAGCCCGGCGTGATCGTCGACGAGATCCGACATCAGTGCGGTTCCGAACGCTGTGAGCTGTCGGCCCGAGTGCGGTCGGAGGCCTGGGCCCGGGAAGAGTTCACGCTCTGGTACCGGATGCCGGCCGCGCTGCTCCCAGATCACGACCCGACATCCCCCGACGCTTCGCCGTTCCTCGTCGCGCTCCTGCTCTGGTGTCTGCGCCGGGGGGAGGCGCTGTCGATCGACGGGAGGGTGTCGTCGCGCCTCCTCGGCAACGTCGCGTTGGCGACCGACGTGTGCCGGTCGTTCTGGCCGGAGCTGATCAGCCCGGTGGAGCTGACGGCGGACCGCGCCGAGCCCGACGCGGGAACCCGTGGGACGGGGTCCTTCTTCACCCGCGGGGTCGACTCCTGGTACACCGCGCTGACCTACGGCGACCGAGCCTACGACGCACCGCCGCTGACCCACCTGGTCTACGTTCCGACGATCGACTTCATGTTCGATGCCGAGCATCGCGCGCGAGCGATCGCCGACACCGAGGCCGCGGCCCGCTCGGTTGACGCGACGCCGGTCGTCGTCGAGACGAACCTGCGCGAGCACACTGAGCGGTTCCTCCACTGGGGCTACTACCACGGCGCGGGACTCTCGAGCGTCGGGCTCGCGCTCGGCCTCGAGCGGGTGCTCCTTCCGGGGGCGCGGTCGTACGGCCGGCTGGAACCCGAAGGGAGCCATCCCCTGCTCGACCCGCTCTGGTCGACCGCTCGGACCCAGGTGGTGCACCACGGGGCCGAGGCCACGCGATGGGCGAAGGTCGAGCGCGTCGCGACCGAACCCCGGGCGCTCCGCACGCTCAAGGTGTGCTTCGCCGAGAACACGAACGGCAACTGCGGCCGGTGCCCGAAGTGCCTCGTGACGATGGTGATGCTGGCCGCGGTGGGGAAGCTCGACGAATGTCCGTTCGACGAGCCGCTCCACCCGATCGCGGTCGCACGGCTCCGCGGGCTTCCGGACTCCCTGGTCCAGCAGCTCGCCGACGAGGTGCTGCCCGAGGTCGGCGATGGCAGGCTGGCGCTCGCGCTGCGGAGTGTCATCGTGCGGACCCGGCTGAATACGCTGGGCCAGGCGATGCTCGAAGCCAGCCGAGCGATCCTGCGACTGCAGCCCCCCGATCGGTCTTCCCCCTGGAGGTAGGTGTGACCCGCGACGCGAAGCTTGCGCCGGACAGGGGGGTCTTGGTCGTGGGCGGGGGGTTCCTCGGGACCCACGTCGTGTCGGGGTTCGTCGCCGCGGGAGTCCGGACGACCCTCCTCACGAGGACTGTGCCGACGTCGCCAGCGGCCGCGCGGCGCGTCGCGGGCGCCCGGCTCGTACTGGGAGACGCGGCGGGTCCCCAGGCGATGGAGGAAGCGCTCAACGGTGCGGGCGACGTCATCTGGTGCGCCGGCGGTCTGCTGCCCGACGACTCCAACGCCGACCCCGTGGGTGACGTGCTCGCTACGCTCCCGGCGTTCCTCACCTGCCTCGAGGCAGTACGCGGCCGAGTCGGGATCGGCGTGACGTTGCTCTCCTCGGGCGGCGCCGTCTACGGCAACCCGGCCGTGCTCCCCGTCCCGGAGACCCATCCCCTCAGCCCCCGCAGTTCGTACGCGGTGATGAAGATCGCCGCAGAGCATTATCTCTCCGTCTACCGCCGGGCCTTCGGGATCCCCGGGGTGGTGCTGCGCTGCGGCAACGTCTTCGGCGAAGGGCAGCCCGGCGATCGGAGCCAAGGTTTGGTCGCCGCGGTGATGACACACCTCCGAGCTGGATCAGTCGTGCCGGTCTACGGCGACGGCTCGGCCGTGCGCGACTACCTCTACGTGGACGACCTGGTCTCGGTCGTGCGAGCGACGATCGGCCGCAGTGACCTGCCGGCGGTGATGAACGTGGGCTCCGGGGAGGGGACGTCGATCACGACGCTGCTCGGACTGATCGAGGAGGTGACCGGGTTGCCGGTGCACGTGGACCGCCGACCTGAGCGGCCCGGGGATGTGCGGAGGGTCGTTCTCGACATCGCCCGGCTCCGGTCGGCGCTGCCGTTCGATCCCGTGCCGCTGCGCGAGGGTCTGGCCCGGACATGGACCGCCGTAGGAGAGGTGGTTCCGCCGCCGTGATCGAGGGACCGCAGCGCCGCGGCAGTCGACAAATCCTCGCCCAGGCCCGGCGCCACGTGGCGCGCGCGCTGTGGGCCGTGCTCGGCCTGGTGCCGCGTCGGAGCTGCGGCAGCGTCGACGGCGTCGACGGGATCGTGACGGCGACGCCCCAGATCGTCGGGTGGGCGTACCGGCGCCGGGATCCCGTGGATGCGGTGGTGGTCCTCGTCGACGGCCGCGCGGCGACGATCGCGACGTTCGGCGAGCATCGACCCGATGTCGCATCGGCGCGTAGCTCCGACGCGTTCCGAGGCTGGACGGCGCAGGTCGACCTGCGCGGCATGACCGACCGGCCGGTCGTCATCTCGGCGCTCGTGCTCACTCGCGCCGGCCTGGTCGAGCGCCTCAACGACGTGGTGCTGTTCTCGGACCGCACCGATCGCCGTGAAGCGGGCGAGGGGGCGGTCGAGTGCGGCTGGTCGACCAGATCGGGGAGTCCACGCCTGGTCCCGGCCACGGTCGTGCGTCTGGACGGCTGGGCGATCCCGCCGACGGTGCCCGCCCGCATCGAGATCAGCGTCGACGGCGACCCTGCGGGCCTGGCCCGGCCGCTCGTCGCGGCGCTGCACGTTCCGGCCACGAGCTCCGGGGTTCCCTGGAAATCGCTCGCCGGGTTCGAGTTCGAGCTCGATCTCTCGAGCCGGGAGCCCGGGGAGCACGTCCGTGCCGATGCGGTCGTGACCGCGCGCGATGGGTCGACCATCCCGCTCCCGCCGCTCGACCTGCAGGTGACCGAGCCCGTGTCGGGCTCCGATGTCACGGCGGAGGTCGCGGCCCTTCGCCGGAAGCTCGATGCCGTGGCGCGGCAGCCCTCCTCGAACGCCCCGGGCCTGGTGCGTCTGCTCGTGGTGACGCATCAGCTGGATCTCGGCGGGGGGCAGCTCTACGCACTCGAGCTGCTGCGTCATCTCTTGCGGGAGCTCGACATCGCGTGCCTCGTGATCTCGATGACCGACGGGGTCCTCCGTGCGGCCCTCGAGGAGCTCGGTGCTGTCGTGCACGTCTGCGGGCGACCGTCGGTCGCCTCGCCCGAGCACTACGAGTCCGAGCTGCTCGAGCTGGCCACGCTCGTGCATGAGCACGGGTGCAACGTCGCCTTCGTCAACTCGATGAGCTCCGGATTCGGAGCCGACCTGACGAGCCGGCTGGGCATCCCCACGGTGTGGGCAGTCCACGAGAGTTTCTCCCTCGCAGGGTTCTTCGTGGCCGCGTACGGCCAGGACGGGATCCACCCCTACGTTCGTCGGCGGGTCATGGACGCGCTGGCGCTGAGTGCAGCCGTTGTGTTCGAGGCCGATGCGACCCGGGAGCTCTACGAGGTCAACGGCGATCCGCACCGCTTCGTCACCGTCCCGTACGGGATCCCGATCGCGGAGATCGACGTCTACCGGAACCGGTCCGACCGCACTGTGCTCCGGTCGACCCGCAACTTCGAGGCCGACGACATCGTGGTCCTTTGCATGGGGACATACGAGCCCCGCAAGAGCCAGGGTGCCCTGGCCGTGGCGTTCGCCGAGATCGCGGACGAGTTCCCGAACGCGGTGTTGGCACTCGTCGGGGAGGTCGAGAACCCGTACGCCCGGGCGGTCCGCGAGGTCGTCGAGAGCCTCGACCTCGGTGACCGAGTCCGATTGGTCCCCGTCGTCGAGGACACGTACGCGTGGTACGCGATCGCCGACGTGTTCGTGACGGTCTCCGACGTCGAGTCGCTTCCGCGCTCCGTGCTGGAGGCGATGGCGTTCGGGGTACCGGTCCTCGCGACCGGGGTGTTCGGGCTGCCCGAGCTCATCGACGATGGTGTCAACGGCCTGCTCATCGGTCCTCGTGACGTGTCGGAGCTCGTTGATGGACTGCGCCGCATGCTCGCCGCCACCCCCGAGGAACGCGCCGGTCTCGGTGCGGCCGGGTCGGCTCTGGTTCGGAGCCGGTACGACTCGATCCACTACGCGCTCGCGTATCGGCGCCTGCTCCGCGGACTTCTGGACGACGCACGAGCGATGCCCGGCGATCTCCTGCAATCATGAATGTTCCGCTCACGGGATCCGCGATAGTGGCCCCGGCTAGTTCGCCGGACACGGCGCGCGCGTCCAGCCGCTCGTCAGGGAGTCGACTCGATCTCGGCGGCCGTGCAGGCGTCTGGGTGCTCGCGGCGTTCCTCGCCGTCGTCGCGATCCAACACGTCCTGTGGCTGGAGCACTTCCGCAGCGGGCTGCCACTCGACATCGACGAGTCGGGCTACCTGGCCTTCGCCTTCGATGATCTTCATGGGTGGGCACACAGTGGCGTCGAAGGCCTCTACCAGGCGGTGGTGGGTCAGCGGCAGTTCGGTCCGCTGGTACCGCTGACGACGACGCCGATCCTCGGAGTGGTCGGGGCGCAGCCGGTCGGGGCGATGACGGTCCAGCTCGGCTACCTGGCCGTCCTCGCGTTCTCGACCCTGGGCCTGGCGCGAGCGTTGGTGAGCGCGCGAATGGCGCTGCTCCTGGCGATGGTGACCGTGGCGCTCCCCGGGGTGCTCGACTACAGCCGGACGTTCCACCTGGTCATCGCGAGCACCGCGCTGCTGATCGCTTCCGTCTGGGCGCTGGTCCGATCGAACGGCCTCCAACACCGCCGCTGGGTCATCGCGGCCGGCGTGTTCACGGGTCTGATGCTCCTCGCGCGCACGATGACCGTCGCGTTCGTGCCGGGACTCGCGATCTCCGCGATCGTCGCGGTCTGGACCAGGCCGCGCTACGAGCGGTCGCGTTCCGCGGTCAACCTGCTGCTCGGCGCGGGCACCGGCCTGATCGTCGCCGGCTGGTGGTACCTGCCGAACCTCTCGGTCATCTTCGGGTATCTGACTGCCTACGGATACGGCGGGCCGAGTCGGAGCTACGCGGCAACGCGCGGATCGGCGCTCTCGCCGGAGTTCTGGTTGGTGAGGCTCGAGCAGCTGGTGAACCAGGGTGTCTACCTCGGGGTAGCGCTCGTCATCGCCGTGACGTTCCTTCTCGCGATCGTGGGCGCGGCGCGGCGCCGTGCCGGCGGGGTCGACCGCCATTCACCGTCGCGCTCGACGGGGACGCGGTCATGGACGCGACCGATGGTCGCGTTCCTCGCCACTCCCACCGCCACCATCACGATCATTGTCGTGATCTCGTACCTCGTGCTGACCTCGAGCAAGACCTCGGGCACCGGATTCTTGGTGCCGCTCGTTCCGCTCATCGTGTTGATGTGGGGATGTGCGCTCCAGGTGATCCCGTGGCGCGGGGTGCGCGCCGCGCTGGTCGGAGCGCTCGTCGTCGCGGTGTCGCTCACGGCCGTGTCGAAGGTGACGGTCGGGGGACCTCTGGCGGGTCCGCGATGCGTGAGCGTTCCCGCCCTCGGCTGTCTCCGGGTGCTCGACGGACGCGGGGTGGCGCAGCAGCAACCGTTCGCCCGGGCCTGGGCGACGGCCGATCCCGCCCGGGCCCGGCGCGGCGCCCCGGGCGAGTGGGTGACGGTCACGGCCGTCACGGCGTCCTTCCTGATCGACTTCGCCCACCAGCGCGGGGTCGAGCCGGTCGTCTTCTTCGCGTCTCGGGACCCGCTGTTCAACACCAACAGCGTCGGGCTCGCCGGGCGGATGTCGCAGGATCAAGCGATCGCGATGGGTCAGCTCCTCGCCGAGCGCGGTGTCGATCCCCTTCGCAACGCGCGGCGTCACCTCCGCGATCCCCGATTCGGGTGGCCGAACCTGCTCCTCACCGTCGCGCCGGGACCGTTCGAGTTCCGGCCGTCGATCGATCAGTCCGCGACGGAACGGGCGGCCCGGGACCTCGGGTTCCGACTCGTCCGCCGAGTGCGGCTCCCCGACGGGCGAACCGCACGCGTCTTCTGGCTCCCCCGAGGCCCGGCCACGTGAACCGAACCTGGCCGCCCGGTCGACCCCGCGTCCTCGTCACCGATGCCTGGCTCGCCAACGCGGGCGACGGGGCCATCGCGCTTGCGACCGACCGCATGATCCGCCAGCTGGCGCCGGACGCGTCCGTGCTCCACGCCGCGTACCAGGGGGAGCTTCTCGAGGGGGCATACGCGGAGCTGAGCCTGGTTCCCCCGGTTGCGACCCTCCTGGGCGTCGACGGAGCGGCGCCCTTCGACGGATGGGACGCCGACGCCGGCGCGCGCCTGGTCGACGGCGCCGACCTCGTCGTGAGCCAGGGAGGGGGCTTCCTCCTGGAGCACTACCAACCTTGGGAACGACTGTTCGCGCTCGCCGGCATCGTCGATCGGGACCGACCGCTCGTCCTGCTCGGCCAGTCGATCGGGCCGTTCCGGCTCGCCCGTGCCCGCTCCTTGTTGCACCACATCCTGAGCTCGGCGACCGCCGTCGTCGTGCGCGACGAACCGTCGTTCATCGGCGCGCTCGATCTCGGGGCGCGGCCCGACCGACTGAGCTTGGCCTCCGATGTGAGCCTGACGCTGTTCGCCGACGTCGTGCCGGTCCCGAGAGCACGCGACGGGGTCGCGGTCGTCCTGACGACGCACCCGGAGTCTCCGGGGCGCGAGGACGAGGCCGAAGCGCTCTCCCGGACCGTCCTGGAGGAGACCATCGTCGGCCTCGGTGACGAGCGGGTCACACTCCTGTCGACGGCCCAGGGCCTGGACGACCACGGTTTCGAGGACGACGCCCGCGTCGCGATCTCGGCGCGCGACGCGCTGATCGAGCCGCTCCGGGCGCGCGTGGACCTCGTCGACGGCTACGTCGGACCCCGGGCCGTGATCGAGATCCTCGGTCGCCACCGCGCTGTCGTCAGTCAGCGCTTCCATCCCGCGCTGTTCGCGTTGGCGCAGGGAGTTCCCGCCGCGCTCCTGCTCGCGAACGACAAGATCGGCGCCTTGGCGTCGGCCGACCTCGGCAGTCTCGTGTGCACCCGTCCGGAGGATCCGATCGCGCGCGGCGCTGCCCTCCGCACCGCCCTCGACCCAGGAGCACGAGCCGGACAGGACCTCGTCGATGCATTGCTCCCGGCGACGCGGGCCGCCCAGCGCATCGCCACCGTGCTCCAGAAAGTCCTCGGTCGGCTTGACGTCCCCGTCTCGTCCCCGGACGGCACCTGAGGCGTCGCAGGGCTTCACGGCCCACCCGACGCCTCGAGTTGAGGTGGGTCGCTCAGGCCGCTGCCTATAGCGATGGAGGAAAAGGTGCGCTGACCTGCGAACACGTGGAGTGGAGGTGAGGGGACTTGAACCCCTGACTTCTACGTTGCGAACGTAGCGCTCTACCGGGCTGAGCTACACCCCCGAAGGGACACGGAGCGTACCAAACGCCCCGCGGGATCCGGCTTCGACGACGCGGCGTGTGTGCGCCTGCGGCGGTCTAGTAGCCGGCGGTGCGGCGCAGCGCGAGCGCGGGGCTCGACTGACGCATCCCGACGTTGCCGCCGGGCGCCGCGTGGCGCTGACGGAGGGCGTCGAGGCTCGACACGTTGCTCGGCATCGGAACCGGTCCCGCCGTCGCCGGCATGCCGCCGAGGGAGCGAGCCTGGTTGCGTGCCTTGAACTGGAGCAGCAGGTAGATGTACCCGCCGAGCAGGCCGTCGGCCGCGAGGTGCAGCAGCCAGAAGATCGGGCTGGCCGACATCAGCGCCATGAAGAAGGTGACGACCGCGACCGAGCCGAGACCGATGAGGATGTCGCGGCGGCGCTTCTGCGTGGGGGACATCTGACCGGGTACGGACGGGCGGACCGGACCGACGGGGGCGCCGGGCATCGGCGGGGCAGGCCCGCCGATCGGGCCCATGATCGGCTGGAGCGCCGGGAGATCGCCGTTCGAGGCGTGCCCGTGGCCGAGGCCCGAGCGGAGCTTGCCGACGAAGTCGCCGATGCCGCCAGGCATCCCCGACTCATTGCGGGATCGCAGGATCGGCGGGAGGAGCACTGCTGCCCACAGCACCGCCAGGACCAGGATCACGAGAATCGCCACGATGTGGAAGGTTCCCCTACTCGTCGTTGCCAACCGGGTTCGGCTGGCGCAACCCGCGCGTCACCCAGAAGATGACGAACCGATGTCGGTATCGTAACAAGAACCGCACCCAGGTGGGCAACCCGGGATCTGGGCTCAATCGCCCAATCAGTCCGGGGGTCGTCGCGCCTCTGGGTGTTCGTCAGAACGCCGATAGTGGCCGGATCGACCCCCGGTCTTCTCCCACAAGGCCAGCTCGCCGATCGAGATACCCCGATCGACCGATTTGCACATGTCGTAGATCGTGAGTGCGGCGACGGCGCAGGCGGTCAGGGCCTCCATCTCGACACCGGTGCGATCGACCGCGTCGACATGGGCCTCCACCTCGACATGGTCCTCCTCGATCCGGAAATTGATGAGGACTGCGCCAATCAGGAGCGGATGGCACAGGGGGAGCAGGTGCGGGGTCTGCTTCGCGGCCTGGATCCCGGCGACGCGGGCGACGGCGAGGACGTCGCCCTTGGTGATCGCGCCGCTGGCGATCTTCGACGCCGTCTCGGTCTGCATGTCGATCCGGCATCGGGCGACCGCACGGCGGTGCGTCGGCTCCTTCGCCGTGACGTCGACCATGCGCGCCCGGCCGAGCGGATCCAGATGGGTGAACTCCGAAGCGGTCACGCCGCGAGAGTGTAGGAGGCCGCCGCGCCGACCGTGGTCAGGCCCGGCCGCGGTCTGGCCGGGCGTGGTCAGGCCGACTCAGCCGCCGATCTGGCTCATGGACCGGGCCGGGCGCACGAAGTCGACCTTGCCGATGTGGTGCCCGGCCCACTTGGTCCCGACCGCCGCCTCGATCACCGCCGCGATCGCGTCGTCGCTGCTGCCGTCGCGGAGCCTCGTGCGGAGATCGAACTCGTCGAGCGCGAACAGACAGGTGCGGAAGCTGCCCTCGGACGTGATCCGGACCCGGTCGCAGTCGCCGCAGAACGGCTCGGTGACGCTCGGGATCACTCCGACGTCGCCGACCCCGTCGACGTAGCGGACGAGGCGGGCCGGCTCGGGGTGGGCGGTGTCGCCCGCCGGCTCGATCGGGAAGACCGCGTCGATGGCCTCGAGGATCTCCGCGGCGGGGACGACCTGGTCGCGGGTCCACTCCCCCTGCGCGTCGAGGGGCATGAACTCGATGAAGCGGACGCCCACCCCCTTGTCGCGACCGAACGCCGCGAGGTCGACGACCTCGTCGTCGTTCACACCCCGGATGACGACGCAGTTCAGCTTCACGGGGGTGAGACCCGCGTCGATCGCGGCGTCGATCCCCGCGAGCACCCGGTCGAGGGCATCGCGGCGGGTGAGCTCGAGGAAGGTCTCGCGGCGGAGCGAGTCGATGGAGATGTTCACCCGCTGGAGGCCGGCGGAGGCGAGGTCGTGGGCGAGCTCGGGGAGCTGGACGCCGTTCGTCGTCATCGCGAGGTCGACGCCGAGCGGGGCGAGCAGCTCGAACAGCCGAGCCAGGTGGGCCCGCATGGTCGGCTCGCCGCCGGTGATCCGGATCGCGCCGAAGGCCCAGCGCTCCACGCAGATCCGCGCGACCCGGGCATGCTCCTCGTAGGTGAGCAGCTGGGAGCGCTCCGTCCACTGCATCCCCTCTTCGGGCATGCAGTACGTGCACCGGAAGTTGCAGCGGTCGGTGACCGACAGGCGCAGATCCTGCACCCGGCGCTGGAACGGATCGACGAGCGGGACAGGGGTCGTCGGGACGGCGGGCACCCACCCAGGATACGTCCGGCCAACCCGAGCTCCTTCCGGGTACGCCGACAACCCCCTTGACAGTTGCCACTCTCCGTGGTTGGATGAATGCACTCCGTACAACGGCGTAGGGAGTGACAACCGAGCACCTCCTTCGGGGAGGCGATGATCCGTCGGCCGAGTCATTGGTCGCTGAGGCTGACGGGGAGCCAGGCGAAACCGGCCCCTGCAACGCAGGGATGCCGGCTTGTCGTCATTGCCCATCCACGAGTGCAACCCGCAGGAGCAGGCCACACCGACGGCTCGGCAGTCCCCGGCATCGCACCCCGGCGTCCTCGTTGCCCAGACGAAGGCTCGGTCGCAGTGCCGCCCTCCCAAACACCAGGCATCGCGATGCCCGGGGCGCCGCGCCATCACCGCACCTGCTCCGGACTGACGATCCTCGCGCTTCCGGCCCCTCTTGGGGCGGGCCGGAGTCGGGATGACCTTCAGCCCAGGGGGCGACGGCCGGAGGCGCGCATCACGCCTCCGGCCGCCGCGCGTCCGGGGACGTCTCGAGCCCGCCGCGTGGCGTCGCTAGGACGCGGGCGGCGCGGTGAGCAGCATCACGCGCACCGACTCCCCCGCCGCGACCCCGTCGCCGTCGGGGAGCAGCGCGAGCCCGTTCGCCAACGCCGTGGCCGACAGCACGTTGCTCGCCTGGTCGCCGGTCCGGCCGACGACGTACCCGTCGTCGGCCCAGCGCACCCGGACCCGATCGAGGTGCAGCTTGCCGTCGGGCCGGCGTCGCAGGTCCTCGAGCGCGGTGGCCATCACCTCGGGCCGATGGCAGACCTCGTGCCCGGCCATCCGCAGCAGCGCGGGGCGGGCGAAGAGCTCGAAGCTCACCAGCGACGAGACCGGGTTGCCCGGGAGCCCGAACACGGGGACGCCGCGCACCACCCCGAACGCCAGCGGCTTGGCCGGCTTGATCGCGACCTGCCGCCATTCGAGGACACCGAACCGGTCGAGCGCGGCCTTCACGAAGTCGTAGTCGCCGACCGACACCCCACCGCTGGTGAGGATGGCGTCGCACCGGTCGAGCGCCTTTTCGAGCACGGCGACGATGCCGTCCTCGTCGTCGCGCACGACGCCGAGGTCGACGGGCTCGAGCCCTGCCTCCCGCACGAGGTCGAGCAGCATCGGACGGTTCGAGTCGCGGATCTGTCCCGGGGCGAGCGGCGCGGGCGACGCACCCGCGACCAGGGGGACGAGCTCGTCGCCGGTCGAGAGGACCCCGACACGCGGCCGGCGGATCACCTCGACGGTGGCGGCGCCGACGCTCGCCAGCACGCCGATGTGCGCGGCACGCAGCACCGTCCCGGCGTCGAACACGAGCTGACCCACGGTGAGGTCGCCCCCCGCCGCACGCACGTGGTTCCCGGGGTCGACCGCGACCTGCACGTCGACGAGCTCGTCGCCCCCGTCGACCCGTGCAGTGCGCTCGACTATGACGATCGCATCGGCACCCTCGGGGATCGGTGCGCCCGTCATGATGCGGATCGCCTCGCCCGCGCCGACGGGGACCTCGGGAGCATGGCCGGCCGGGAGCTCGGCCACGACGCGCAGGCGGACCGGCGACTCGGGGGTCGCGCCCGCGGTGTCCGCCGATCGCACGGCGTAGCCGTCCATCGCAGTGTTCGCGAAGGGCGGGACGGCTTCCCCGGCCGTCACCGGCGCGGCGAGCACCAGCCCCAGGGCGTCGCCAACGGGCACGGCGACCGTCGCGAGCGCGGGGACGGCGTTGAGGATCGACGTCTGCGTCTCGTCGAGCGGGGAGAGCGGGCTCACGAGGCGACGTTCGTCAGACGAGCCCGCGTCGGCGCACGATGTCGACGAGGACCTCCGCGAGCTCGGGGCCGAGGTCGGGGCGGTCGAGCGCGATCTCGACGTTCGCGCGCAGGAAGTCGAGCTTCTGCCCGATGTCGTAGCGACCTTCCGAGAACGACACGCCGTACACCGGCTGCTCCTCGAGCAGCAGCCCGATCGCGTCGGTGATCTGGATCTCGCCGTTCACCCCCGGCGGTGTGCGATCGATCGCGGCGAAGATCTCGGGCGTGAGGACGTAGCGGCCGATCACCGCGAGGTTCGACGGCGCGTCTTCGGGCTTCGGCTTCTCGACGATGCCGCGGATGCGGAGCAGGCCGTCGCCGACGTCCTCGGCGTCGACGCAGCCGTAGGCCGAGATCTGCTCCGGCGGCACCTCCATGAGCGCGAGCACCGATGCACCCTCACGCTCGTGGACCGCGAGCATCCGTCCGAGGAGCTGCGCGTCGTCGACCATGATGTCGTCGCCCAGCAGCACCGCGAACGCGTGGTCACCGACATGCTCGCTCGCGACCGAGATCGCGTGGCCCAGGCCCAACGGCGCACCCTGACGGATGTAGTGGATGTGGCCGAGCTCGGTCGTCGCCCGCAGCTCCTCCAGCAGGTCGTGCTTCCCCTGCTCCTCGAGGGTCGCCTCGAGCTCGAAGTTGCGATCGAAGTGGTCCTCGATCGCGCGCTTGCCCCGCCCGGTGATGACCAGGATGTCGGTGAGGCCGGCGGCTACGGCTTCCTCGACCACGTACTGGATCGACGGCCGGTCGACGACCGGCAGCATCTCTTTGGGCTGGCTCTTGGTCGCGGGCAGGAACCGCGTCCCGAGCCCCGCCGCGGGGATCACCGCCTTCGTGACGCGCGCACCGGCCATGGCTGCCGACGCTACCCGCGCTGCTTCGCGCCGCCGCCGAGCTCGGGTTCCTCACCGCGCACGAGGCGACGGATGTTCGAGAGGTGGCGCAGCACGATGATCGCCGCCAGCCCTCCCGACACCGAGAGGTCGAGCGGGCCGCCGCCTCGGATCGCGACGATCGCCGGGAACGCGCAGGCGCAGACCACGGACGCGATCGACGCACGGTGGAGCCCCCGCGCGATGACGACCCAGACGGACGCGAGGATCGCGGTGACGAGCGGGAACACGACCGCGAGGACGCCGGCTGCCGTCGCGACGCCGCGGCCACCCTTGAACCGACGGGTCACCGGGAGCACGTGGCCGGCGACGGTCGCGACGCCGAGGATGTACGCGCCACGGTGATCGTCGAGCGCGATCCCGATCCCCGCCGCGAGCGCGCCTTTCCCCACGTCGAGCGCGAGGACGAGCATCCCGGCTCGCCACCCCATGAGCCGCATCGTGTTGGAGGCGCCCGGGTTCCCGCTCCCCTCGGTGGTCACGTCGAACCCGCCCCGCTTCGCCACGAGACCCGCGCTCGGGAACGTGCCGAGGAGGTAGGCGAGCGGGAGGATGATCAGGACCCAGGTCACCTCGCCATTGTGGCGCCTTGCCGCCGTGTGCGGGAAGCCGCCGGGGTCGGATAGCGTTAGCAGTCACACGCCGAGAGTGCCAACGCTCGGGACCACGACGGGAGCACCGTTCGCCCATGCCCACCTACCGGTACCGCTGCGGGACCTGCGGTCACGACGTCGAGATCTGGCAGTCGATCACCGACGACTCCCTGGCGACCCACGACGCCATCGACGGCGCAACCTGCGTCGGCCCGCTCACGAAGGTGCTGTCACCCGCCGGCATCGTGCTGAAGGGCTCGGGCTTCTACAAGACCGACAACCGCAGCAGCAGCTCGCGGTCGAACTCGCCAGACTCGAATTCCGACTCCTCGAATTCCGACTCCTCCAAATCCGACTCCTCCAAATCCGGGGACTCGAATTCCGACTCGTCCAGGTCGGGCGACTCGAAGTCCGGCGACTCGAAGTCGGCCAGCACCACCGACAGCGGCGGATCGGGCTCCAACGGGTCGGGGTCGAAGGACTCCGGCTCCAAGTCGGGCTCCGGCACGTCGAGCGGCGGTTCGGGCTCCTAGCCCCGCCCACGCGGCGCGTCGTCACGCGCGGGTCGCTCGGCGGTCCCTCCCTCCACCTGATCGGCGCCCACCCGCGCGGCGCCGCTGGAACGGAAGGAGCCCCGGTTGCTCTCCCGCGCACCCCGAGCCCTGGTCCTCTGGTCGGCGGCATTGGCGGTCGCCGCCGGGACGGCCGTTCTCGTCGC
>JBKJJI010000237.1:0-5669 GCA_046598115.1 Acidimicrobiia bacterium
GTGGGCGCCGTCGGCACGCGGGCCGCGCCCGCGCGGCGTGTTGACCACCAGGTCGACCTTGCCCGACGCGATCAGCTCGAGCGCATCCACCCCCGAGGGCTCGCCCACCTTCGCCACGACCGTCGCGACGGGCACACCATCGGCCTCCAGCATGTTCGCCGTGCCGGACGTGGCCGCGATCTCGAAGCCGAGCTCGACGAACCGCCGTGCCACATCGAGCCCCACGCGCTTGTCGCGGTCGGCGAGCGACAGGAACACGGTCCCCGACTCGGGGAGCGCGTTGCCCGCCCCGGCCTGGCTCTTCGCGAAGGCCAGCCCGAACGAGCGGTCGATCCCCATGACCTCACCCGTCGAGCGCATCTCGGGACCGAGAATGGTGTCGACATCGGGAAAGCGGTTGAACGGCAGCACGGCCTCCTTCACGGCGACGTGGCCACCCGATGCAGGCGGGCGCAGCAGCCCCTCCTCGCGGAGCTCGGCGAGCGTCGCGCCCACCATCACCCGTGCCGCGACCTTCGCGAGCGGCACGCCGGTCGCCTTGCTCACGAAGGGGACGGTTCGGCTCGCCCGCGGGTTCGCCTCGATGACGACGACTCGTTCATCCTTCACCGCATACTGCACGTTCAAGCAGCCGCGGACGTCGAGCGCGTCGGCGAGTGCGGTGGTGTGCCGGGCGATCTCCTCCAGCACGCCCGGGCTGAGGGTCGGCGGCGGGATCGCGCAGGCGGAGTCGCCGGAGTGCACACCGGCCTCCTCGATGTGCTCCATGATCCCGCCGATGAGCACCTCGCCGGTGGCGTCGCGAATGGCGTCGACGTCGACTTCGATCGCGTCCTCGAGGAAGCGGTCGATCAGCGCGGGACGCTCCGCCGAGAGCCCCCCTTCCCGTCCGAGGCTCCCGCTGTGCGCGAGCGCCGTCATCGCCTCGATGAGCTCGTCGTCGTCGTAGACGATCTGCATCGCGCGGCCGCCGAGGACGTACGAGGGCCGCACGAGGACCGGGTAGCCGACGGTCCGGGCGATCTTCACGGCCTCGTCGGCGCCGACCGCCGTGCCCCCTGCGGGCTGCGGGATACCCAGCCGGTCGCAGAGGTCGTTGAAACGCTCCCGATCCTCGGCGAGGTCGATCGACGCCGGGCTCGTGCCGAGCACGGGGATGCCGGCGTCTTCGAGTGCATGGGCGAGCTTGAGCGGGGTCTGGCCGCCCAGCGCCACGATGACCCCGGCGAGTTCCCCCGTCCCAGCAGTCCCCGAGAGCGCGTCGCACACGTTGCGCACCCCCTCGATGGAGAGGGGCTCGAAGAACAGCCGGTCGCTCGTGTCGTAGTCGGTGCTGACGGTCTCGGGGTTGCAGTTGACCATCACCGTCTCGAAGCCGGCATCGGAGAGCGCGAATGCAGCGTGCACGCAGCAGTAGTCGAACTCGACTCCCTGGCCGATCCGGTTCGGACCGCTGCCGAGGATCACGACGGCCGCCCGGTCGAGGTCCGAGATCTCGTCCTCGTCCTCGTACGTGCCGTAGTGGTAGGGCGTCGACGCGGCGAACTCGGCTGCGCACGTGTCAACCGTCTTGTAGGTGACCCGGGCCCCGGCCTCGATGCGGATCCGCCGAACCTCGTCCGCGGTGGTCCCCCACAGGCGCGCGAGCTGCGCGTCACCGAACCCGAGGCGCTTCGCGCGGCGCCACTCGGACCGGTGCAGCTCCGCTGGCGTTCGCTCGGCGAGCTCGGCGCGCGCCTCGACGATCTGGAGCATCTGGTCGAGGAACCACGGGTCGATCGCCGTCGCTTCGTGGAGACGCTCCACCGACACGCCGCGCCGGAGGGCGGCCTCCACCAGGTGGATCCGCTCGGGCGTGGGGGTCGCCGCCGCCCGCACGATCTCGTCGGTGTCGATCGTGTCGAGCTCGGCCTCCGCCGCGTCGAGACCGAGGCCCTCGCGCCCGGCTTCGAGGCTCCGCAACGCCTTCTGGAGCGACTCCGGGAAGGTCCGGCCGATCGCCATGACCTCGCCGACCGACTGCATCTGCGTCCCGAGCACCGGGCTCGCACCGGGCAGCTTCTCGAAGGCCCATCGGGGGATCTTCGTGACCACGTAGTCGATCGTGGGCTCGAAGCTCGCGGGCGTCTCCTTGGTGATGTCGTTGCGGATCTCGTCGAGGGTGTAGCCCACCGCCAGGCGCGCGGCGATCTTGGCGATCGGGAACCCCGTCGCCTTGCTGGCCAGCGCGCTCGAGCGCGAGACACGCGGATTCATCTCGATGACGACCTGGTCGCCGTTCTCCGGGTTCACCGCGAACTGGATGTTCGACCCGCCGGTGTCGACACCGATGCGGCGGATGCACGCGAACGCGGCATCGCGCATGCGCTGGTACTCGACGTCGGACAGCGTCTGGATGGGCGCGACCGTGATGGAGTCGCCGGTGTGCACCCCCATCGGATCGAAGTTCTCGATCGAGCAGACGACCACGACGTTGTCGGCGTGGTCGCGCATGAGCTCGAGCTCGTACTCCTTCCACCCGAGCACCGACCGCTCGATCAGGATCTCGTCGACTGGGCTCGCCGCGAGGCCGAACGCAGCCGCCTCGCGCATCTCGTCGTCGTCCGCCGCGAAGCCCGTGCCGCCGCCGCCCAGGATGAAGCTGGGTCGCACGATGATCGGGTATCCGACCTCGTTCGCGACCGTCACTGCCTCCTCGACCTCGTAGGCCAGACCCGACATCGGGACCGAGAGCCCGATCTCGAGCATCGCCTCCTTGAACCGGGAGCGGTCCTCGGCGGTGTGGATCGCCTCGACGTCGGCCCCGATCATCTCGACGCCGTACCGCTCGAGGACGCCCGCATCGTGGAGGCCGATGGCGAGGTTCAACGCCGTCTGCCCGCCGAGCGTCGGGAGCACCGCATCCGGGCGCTCACGCTCGATGATGCGCGTCACCGTCTCGAGGTCGAGCGGTTCCACGTACGTCGCGTCGGCGAACTCGGGGTCGGACATGATCGTCGCCGGGTTGGAGTTCACGAGCACGACCCGGTACCCCTCGTCGCGCAGCACACGACACGCCTGGGTCCCGGAGTAGTCGAACTCGCACGCCTGCCCGATCACGATCGGACCGCTCCCGAGGATCAGGATCGTGTGGAGGTCGTCGCGTCGCGGCACGTCAGGCTCCTGCCGTCATCAGCGCGGTGAAGTCGTCGAAGAGGTAGCTCGCGTCGTGGGGACCGGGGCCCGCCTCGGGGTGGTGTTGCACACCGAACGCAGGGGCATCCCGCAGCCGGAAGCCCTCGACGACGCCGTCGTTGAGGTTCACGTGCGTGCGCTCGATCCGGGTGTTGCCCGCGATCTCGATCGCGTAGTTGTGGTTCTGGCTGGTGATCTCGACGCGACCCGTCGTCTCGTTGCGGACCGGGTGGTTCGCCCCGTGGTGCCCGTAGAGCAGACGCCGCTTCTCGGCCCCGACCGCGAGCCCGAGGATCTGGTGACCGAGGCAGATGCCGAAGACCGGCACCGCGCCGACGAGCGCACCGATCTCGGCGATCGCGCCTGCGACCGCCTCCGGGTCGCCGGGCCCGTTCGACAGGAACACGCCGTCGGGTCGCCGGGCGAGGACGTCGGCGGCGGCCGTGCTCGCGGGGACCACCTCGACCTGGCACCCCGATCCGACCAGGTGGCGCAGGATCGTGCGCTTGATCCCGAAGTCGTAGGCGACGACGGAGAACGGGGCGTCGGCATCCCCCACCGTGTAGGCCTCGGCGGTCGTGACCTCGGCGACGAGGTCGCGTCCTTCGGTGGGCAATTCCGCCGCTGCCGCGGCACGCACCGCCGACTCGTCGGCGCCGAACGCGCCGGGGACCGCGCCGGTCGTGCGGAGGTGGCGCGTCAGGCGCCTCGTGTCGACCCCGACGAGTGCCGGCACGCCGTGGCGACGGAGGAACGCGTCGAGCCCGGAGCCGGAGCGCCAGCTGCTCGGCCGGCGGGCGAGGTCGCGCACGATGATGCCCCGGCAGAACGGGCGATGGCTCTCGTCGTCGTCGTCGGCCACGCCGTAGTTCCCGATGTGGGGGTACGTGAACGTGATCATCTGCCCGGCGTACGACGGGTCGGTGATCACCTCCTGGTAACCCGACAGCGCGGTGTTGAAGACGACCTCCCCTACCGCGATGCTCTGCGTCGCAGTGGCGCCGGCGAGCTCACCTTCGAACGTCTCGCCGTCGGCGAGCACGAGCACCGCGTCCCGTACCGCCGTCATCGCTGGACCTCGCCATCCACCACGACCGCTTCTCCTCGACAGATGGTGTGTCGCACCTTCCCCGTGAGCCGGCGGCCCTCGAAGGGCGTGTTCCGGGCCCGGCTCGCGAGCCGGGACGGATCGACCTCCCACACCACGGCCGGGTCGATCACGCAGAGATGCGCAGGGGTGCCCGGCTCGATCGCACGACCGTGCTCGGTCAGGCCCGCGATCGCGGCCGGTCCCCACGACAGGCGCGCCAACGCGTCGCCGAGGGAGAGGACGCCGGGCTCGACGAGCTCGGTGAGGGTGAGCGCGAGCGCGGTCTCCAGGCCCAGCATCCCCGGTGGCGCTTCCTCGAACGGCCGTTCCTTGGCCTCAGTGGGATGCGGCGCGTGGTCGGTGGCGATCGCGTCGATCGTGCCGTCGGCGAGGCCGGCCTTGATCGCAGCGACGTCGTCGTCGGTACGCAGCGGCGGGTGCACCTTGAAGCGAGGCTCGAACGATGCGCAGCACGCGTCGGTCAGCGTGAAGTGGTGCGGTGCCGCCTCGGCGGTCACCGGCAGCCCCCGTGCCTTCGCAGCCCGGACGAGCGCGACCGCGCCGGCCGTCGAGACGTGCAGGAAGTGCACCGGCGTGCCGGTGAGCTCGGCGAGCGCGCAGTCGCGGGCGACGATCGTCTCCTCGGCGATGGCCGGGCGCCCCGGGATCCCGAGGCGGCTCGACCACTCCCCCTCGTGCATGTGCCCGGTCGCGAGGGTCGGGTCCTCGGCGTGCTGGCCGAGCACCGCGCCCGGCAGCGACCCGGCGTACTCCAACGCGGAGCGCATCACGCCCGCCGACGCGACACACGCGCCGTCGTCGGTGAAGATCCGCACGCCGAGCGCGTGCATCTCCCCCATCGGCGCGAGCTCCTCGCCGTTGCGGCCCTTCGTGATCGCGCCCGCCGCGTGCACGTCGCACACCGAGGCGGCCCCCGCAGCGAGGACCGCGCTCACGACGGCGGGATCGTCCTGGGGCGGATCGGTGTTCGGCATCGCGATCACCGCGGTGAAGCCGCCGAGCGCCGCGGCCCGGGCGCCGGTGGCGATCGTCTCGGCCTCCTCGCCGCCCGGCTCGCGCAGGTGCACGTGCAGGTCGACGAGGCCGGGGGCGACCACACAGCCACCGGCGTCGAGCACGCGCTCCCCGGACCCGCTCGGCGCCAGTCCGTCGCCGACCTCGACGATCGCGCCGTCGGCGATGCGCACATCGGCAGTGCGCTCGCCGCTCGGGTCGACGAGCTTTCCGCCGCGGATCAGCACTGCTTCAGACAACGGGCCCTCCCGAGCCGAGGATCGAGTAGAGCACGGCCATGCGGATCGCCACGCCGTTCGCGACCTGCTCGGTGATCACCGACGCAGGCCCTTCGGCGACCTCGGGTGCGATCTCCACCCCGCGGTTCATC
>JBKJJI010000294.1:0-3540 GCA_046598115.1 Acidimicrobiia bacterium
CGAAGATCTCGACGACCCGGCCTCGGGGCAGCCCCCCGATCCCCAGGGCGATGTCGAGGGCGAGTGCCCCGGTGGGGATCGCCGAGACCCCGACGTGGCCTCGCTCGCCGAGGCGCATGATCGCGCCCTTGCCATAGTTCTTCTCGATCTGACCCAGTGCCATCTCGAGTGCCTGTTCACGCTCCACGGGGGACCCTCCTGGGGCTTCGTCTCGGTTTGGGGGAAGTGCTCGCTGGTACTGACCGGCAACCTACGGCAGGGGTGTGACACTCACCCCGGACCTCCGGAGCGGCAGGATCACACACGTGGAACTCCACGTGTGTGAGACGCTAGACGAACACCCGTTCGGGGTCAAGCATCGTGGGGCACTACGCTGCGACGGATGGAGCACGAGGAACCGGCCCCGCCGACCCCTACGGACGAAACCCACGCGGACGATGGGGCCCCGGAGCCGCCCGCGCCCAAGCGCAGGTCCGGCGAGGCATTGGCCCGGAGCAAGGAAGAGGTGACCCCGCTCTTCAAGGGGCCGAAGGCGACGAAGAAGCCGGGGCGATGGGCTCCCGGACGCACGATCCGGAGCCGTCCCTCTCGGTAGCCGAGAGCCTCAGCCCAACGCGTCGAGGCGGAGGCGGAGCAGGTTGAGGAGGGAGATGGTGGAGAACTGGCGGATGCGCTCGCGGTCGCCCGGCAGGCGGGTCGACACGGCGTGCGTCGGATGCCCCGGGACCGCGATGCCGAACCACACGGTGCCGACGGGCTGACCGTCCTGCTCGTCGGGGCCGGCGACGCCCGTCGTGGAGATGCCGACATCGGCGCCGAGCACCCGCTGCGCCGCCTCCGCCATCTGGACCGCGCATTCCTCGGAGACGACGTGCTCGGCGTCGACACCGAGCACGGATCGCTTCACCTCGGTCGCGTACGACGCGATCGAACCGCGGAACGTGCGGCTCGCGCCGGACACGTTCGCCAGCCGCGCGCCGACGAGCCCGCCCGTGAGCGACTCGGCGACCCCCAGCGTCCAGCCCCGCGCCTCGCACTGGGCGAGCACCGTTGACTCCATCGTCTCGGGGTCGACCGCGAACACCAGGTCGCCGAGGATCGAGCGCAGCTCGGCATCCTCCGCCTCGATGAGCCCCTCGGCCTCCGCCTCGTCGGCCCCCTTGGCGGTGATCCGCACGTAGAGGCCTTCGATCCCCCGCGCGAGGAACGCGATCGTCGGGTTGGCCTGGGCGTCGACTCGGTCGGCGATCATCTCGGCGAGGCCGGACTCCGATGTGCCCCACGTCTTCAGCGACCGGCTCACGATCACCGCCCGCTCGCCCGAGAGTTCGAGCAGGTCGGGGAGCACGTGATCGCGCACCATCTGCTGCATCTCGTACGGCACGCCCGGGACCGCGTAGACGACTCGCTGCTGCCCGTCGACCTCGACCGCGCAGCGCAGGCCGGGCGCAGTGCCGATCGGGTTCGGGATGTGCGCACCGCCCGCCGGCACATCGGCCTGGCGCAGGTTGTTCTGCGGCATGTCGCGGCCGCGCACGCCGAACATCGCGGCGATCTGCTCGACGAGGTCCTCCCGCCGCTCGAGGTCGACGCCCATGAGCTCGGCGATCGCGTCGCGGGTGACGTCGTCCTGCGTGGGACCGAGGCCGCCGCAGATGATCAGCGCGTCGGCCTCACCGAGCAGGTCGCGCATCGCGGCGACCATCCGGGCCTGGTTGTCGCCGACCTTGCGGTGGTCGAACGTGTCGATGCCCGCGGAGGCGAGCTGCTCGCCGATCCAGGAGCTGTTGCTGTCGACGATCTGGCCGAGCAACAGCTCGGTACCGATCGCAAGGACGTCTGCTCTCACCCGAATCCCTTCATGCAGGTGCGCTCACTCGTACCGGGCCTCGACCCAGCCGCGCAGGACGATGTCGAGCGCCGACACCAGCGAGATCGCGACGGCCGACCAGACCATGACGTCGTGGAACGTGGGCGCGTCGGCCGTCGGTGGGAACAGCACGAACCCGACCGCGAGGAACTGCAGGACGGCCTTCCACTTCCCGAGCTGGCGCGCCGGCAGCGAGATCCCGCGTCGACCCGCGGCCGACCGGTACACCGAGATGCCGACCTCACGGGCGATCACCAGGATGACGGGCACCCACGAGAAGTCGTCGTTGATCGCCAGCACCACGAAGCCGCCGAGCACCAGGAATTTGTCGGCGATCGGGTCGAGGAAGGCCCCCGAGCGGGTCGTGCCGTCGCGCCGGGCGATCCAGCCGTCGAGCCCGTCGGTGACGGAGAGGAAGAACCAGCCGCCCCACGTGAGCCACCCGGCGCCCTCGTCGAGGATGAGGAGCAGCACCGGCACCGTGAGGACGAGCCGGGCGATCGTCACGACGTTCGCGCGCGTGAGGATCGCCGACTCGGTGTAGCGCTTGATCCGCTCGGCCGCGGCCGACGGGAGCCGAGGCGGCAAGGTCACCGCAGCACCTCGATCGGCGTGGCGGTGAGGTCGGTGCCGGTGGCGGCGACAACCTTCGCCCGGACGATCGACCCGGGGCGGGCCTGCGCGCCCTCGAGATGCACGACCCCATCGATCTCGGGGGCTTCGCGATGCGTCCGTCCGAACGCATCACCCGCCTCGTCCACGCCGTCGACGAGCACCTCCACCTCGGTACCGGCGGCGACGAGCGCGTCACGCGCTGCGGCGGTGACGCGCGACTGGAGCTCCTCGCACTCGCGGATCCACTCGCCCATCACATGGTCGGGGACGGTGCCGTCGAGATCGCGCGCGGGCGTGCCGTCCTCGGGCGAGAACGGGAAGAACCCGGCCCAGTCGAGCGCGGCATCGTCGAGGAACTCGAGCAGCGTGTCGTGCGCGACCTCGGTCTCTCCGGGGAAGCCGACGATGAACGACGAGCGGAACGTCGCGTCCGGCTCGCGGTCGCGGATCCCGGCGATGATCTCGCGGAAGCGGTCGCCGCTCCCCCATCGCTTCATCCGTGCGAGCAGCGCCCGGTCGGCGTGCTGGAGGGAGAGGTCGAAGTAGGGCACGACGGTCGGCACGTCGAGGACCGCGTCGAGGAGCACGCCCTTCACCTCGCTCGGGTAGAGGTAGAGGAGCCGGACGCGCGCGAGCCCTTCGTCGGCGAGCTCGTCGTGGAGGCGGCGGAGCAGCGGCGCGAGCGCCCCGGGAGCCCCGATGTCGCGGCCGTACCACGCGAGGTCCTGGGCCACGAGCACGAGCTCGGCAGTGCCGCCCTGCACGAGAGCCCGGGCCTCGGCGAGGATCGCCTCGGGCGTCCGGGAGCGCTGGGCGCCGCGGAACGACGGGATCGCGCAGAACGCGCAGGCGCGGTCGCAACCCTCGGCGACCTTGAGATACGCCCAGGGTGCGCTCGGGGTGGCCCGCTCGAGCTCGAGGAGGTCGCGGACACCGATCGGCTTCCGCCCGCCGAGGAGCTCCACGGGTGCGTACTGCGACAGCGAGCCCTCCCCTGCGAACCCAACGACGGCGTCGACCTCGGGAAGGGCGTCGGCGAGCTCGGTGCCGTAGCG
>JBKJJI010000391.1:0-2553 GCA_046598115.1 Acidimicrobiia bacterium
GTCCTCGTCCGTGGCGGCGGCGATGACGCGTTCCTTCTCGGCGCGCAAGCCCCGCATGCCCGACCGTGCTGCCGTCCGGAGGAGGTGCGTCTCGGCGGTGGGGTCGGCCGCGGCGCCTGCGGACACCTGGGCAGCCTGGGCGATCGAGAGGGTGCCGGCCGCCACCCGTTCGGCGGTTGCGGGGAGGTGCTCGAGACGCTGCGCGGTCACGAGCGCCTCTCGAGCGGCGCCCTCGGAGCAGCCGGAGGTCTCGGCCAGCCATTGCTCGACCGACATCGCCCGCCCGCCCCGCCACGCCCCCGTCTCTTCAGCCCGCTTCGCCAGACGCGCCTTCGCGGCGGCACAGAAGCGCTCCCCGCGGGCGGCGGTGGTGGTGAGTGCGGCGGCATCGCGGCCGCTGAGGAGGGCGGGGTCGAGGCGCCGCACGACGTCGTGCAGGGTGTCGACCGCGGCTTCGAGCTCGCGGCGCCCGGCCGGTCGGCCGGTTCCTACTGCGAACGTATGTTCGGTCATGCCCATGGAGACGATGACGCCAGAGGGGTGTGACATCGACGGCGAGGAATTCCTCAGAGCCCGGCACGCGCCCTCGCCACGAAGCCGGCGGCACACCGCCTCAAGGAGGAGACCCGACGGGCCGATCCCAGGGTGTCGATGGTGCACGAGCTGGGAGGCACGCCATGCGAGCGATCCGAGACAAGCGACACCGCGTGCTCGATGGGCTGCGCTGGTGGGGACGCGGCCTGATCTGGCAGCTCCCCGAGGAGCCCTACCCGAGCAACTACCCGTCGCGGCTCCGACGCCACTGACGCACCCGGTCACCGGATCCGGATCACCAGATCCGGTCTCAACGTGGCACCGGAGCGGGCCGATATACGGACATCATGTCCGTTCGTCGCGTCAGCTCCGCCATCCTCCTCACCGTCACCGTCGCGGTCGCGTCATCCGGGGCCGGCGCGGGCGCGGCACCTGACTCGACCACCGCAGCCGCGCGTGCGATCGAGTCGAACGGCCGTCGAACCGCGGCGCTGTCGGAGGCGCTCAACGGCGCCGAGTACCGACTCGAAGAGGCCAAGCACGAGCTCGAGCGTGCCCGCACCGAGATCGCCGCGCTGAGGGTCCAGGTCGCCGAAGACCGCGCGCGCCTGGCCCGCGAGGGCGCCGGCATCTACCGGAACGCATCGGAGGTGGAACTGCTCCCCCTCGCGGTGCAGGCCAACGACGCGACCGCCCGGCGCAGGGTCCGCTACGGCGCCGCGGCCGCAGACGCCACCCGCCGCCTGGTCGACGACCTCATCGCCTCCGAGGCGACACTCGCCGAAGAGGAGCAGCGGGCCGACGACGCCCGTCGAGATGCCGAGGGCGAGCGCGACCGTCTCGCACGGGCACGCGACGAGCTGGCGGCGGCCGACGCCCGCCAGCAGGAGCTCCTCGCGAACGCGCCGCCCGAGGTGGTACGCAGCCTCAACGAACCCGGCACGACCACGACCGGCGCAACCGGTGCACCACCGGGCTCCACCCGGCCGACCGGAGCAGCACCTGCCGCACCGACCCCGGTTCCCACTGCACCCACGACCCCCGCGCCCTCCGCGCCCTCCGCGCCGTCCGCGCCCGCGCCCGCGCCCACGACGACGCCGACGGCCGGCCCCGCACCCAGCAGCGGCGCCGCTGCGGCCGTGGCGTTCGCGCACGCCCAGCTCGGCAAGCCCTACGTCTACGCGGCGGCAGGGCCCGACTCCTACGACTGCTCGGGCCTCACGATGGCCGCGTGGCGCGCCGGCGGCATCTCGCTCCCCCACTACTCCGGCGCGCAGTACTCGCGCCTCAAGAAGGTCTCCATGTCGGCCCTCCAGCCCGGCGACCTCATCTTCTGGGGCTCGGGCGGCGGCGACCACGTCGCGATCTACATCGGCGGCGGCAAGATCATCTCGGCGCCCTACACCGGCGCAGTCGTCCGCATCCAGGGCATCTGGGGCTCACCGGTGGGTGCAGCGCGTCCCTGAGCCCCTCGCGGGACGAGTCTCCATCGCGCTCGCGGCACTCGGCCTAACCTGACCGGTCGGCGCTCGCTGGGAGCGGCCGGACGGGAGAACAGGGTGACGCAGCGCACGGGTGCACGGATGTCCGGGGTCGGCGCGATCGTCGTCGCCCTCGTCGTGATGCTCACCGGCGCCGCCGGAGCCGGCACGTCGGCGAAGACGACGCCCGCACCCGCGGGGCTCCCCGCGTTCTACTCGGTCCCCGGGTCGCTCGCGAAGGCGAAGCCCGGCGCGCTCCTCAAGTCGCAGAAGGTCAAGGCCCCCGACGTCGACGGCACCATCTACCGGGTGATGTACGCGTCGACGTCGATCGTCGACGACTCGCCGGTCGCGGTGACTGGACTGATCGTCGTGCCCGACGGCACTGCGCCCAAGGGTGGCTTCCCCGTTCTGAGCTGGGCGCACGGCACCAACGGCCTGGCCGACGAGTGCGCGGTGTCGATCGACGCGTCGGATCTCGGTGCGCTGGCCGACGGTCTGACGTCCGAGGGCTGGGTAGTCGCTCGCGGCGACGACC
>JBKJJI010000412.1:0-3681 GCA_046598115.1 Acidimicrobiia bacterium
AACCTCTGGGCCGGCGACCTCGCCCAGATGTACGACGCGATGGCGAAGCGTCACGGCTGGAAGGTGGAGACGCTCTCGAGTCAGGCTTCCGACATGGGCGGGTTCCGGGAGATCACGCTCGTCGTCAAGGGCGCCGACGCGTGGTCGCGCCTCAAGTACGAGGCGGGTCCGCACCGGGTGCAGCGGGTCCCGGTGACCGAGAGCCAGGGGCGCGTGCACACCAGCGTGGCGACCGTCGCTGTGCTCCCGGAGGCCGAGGCCGTCGACATCGAGATCGCCGCGAACGACCTCGAGATCGACGTGTACCGCTCGAGTGGCCCCGGAGGGCAGTCGGTCAACACCACCGACTCGGCGGTTCGAATCACGCACAAGCCCACCGGTCTCGTCGTGACGTGCCAGGACGAGAAGAGCCAGCTGCAGAACAAGGACAAGGCGCTGCGGATCCTGCGGTCCCGCTTGCTGCAGGTGGAGCGTGAACGACAGGAGTCCGAGCAGTCGTCGGCTCGCCGCGACCAGGTGAAAGGTGGGGCCCGCTCCGAGAAGATCCGGACGTACAACTTCAAGGAGAACCGGATCACCGATCACCGCGTCGGGTTCACCGTGCACGCACTCGAGCAGGTGCTGGCAGGAGGCGAGCAGCTCGACGAGATCACCGACGCGCTCGCGTCTGCCGAACGCGCCGAGCAGCTGGGCGAGGGGTGACCGCGCCCCGGGGTGCGATCACCTGGCGCGATCTGCGCGCCGCCGCCGCGCGCCGGCTGCGTGACACCGCGGCGCCCAACCCGGGGAGCGAGGGGCGGTGGATGGTCGAGGAGGCGTCGGGGTGGTCAGGCGCGGAGCTCGTCGCTGCCGAGCTGGAGCTCGCGACCGACGGCGCCCGACGACGGGTCGACGCGATGGTCGAGCGTCGTCTCCTCGGGGAGCCGCTGCAGTACGTGCTCGGTTCCTGGCAGTTCTGCGGGCTCGACCTCTTCGTCGATCCGCGCGTGCTCATCCCGCGTCCGGAGACGGAGCTTGTCGCGCAGCGCGCGGTCGACGAGGCCGAACGTCTCGGCGGCGGTCGCGGCCGCCGCTCCGCGTGGACGGGGAGTGCGACCGACTACGCCGTTGCCGACCTCGGGACCGGGAGCGGGGCCATCGCACTCGCGCTCGCGACGATGCTCACGGACGCACAGGTGTGGGCGACCGACGGGAGTGAGGATGCGCTCGCCGTCGCACGGGCGAACGTGGCCGGCATCGGTGCGGCCGGTGCTCGGGTGCGCGTCGAACACGGCGACTGGTTCGAGGCCCTCCCACCCGACCTGCGGGGCGGGTTGCGGGTGATCGTGAGCAACCCGCCGTACCTCCGCGGCGACGAGGTCGACGACCTCCCGCCCGAGGTGCGCGGGCACGAGCCACGCGGGGCACTCGTGAGCGGGCCGACCGGTCTCGAGGCGACCGCACGCATCGTGCAGGAGGCTCCCGAGTGGCTCGTGCCCGGGGGATCGCTGGTGGTCGAGGTCGACGCCCGCCGGGCGGAGGAGTCGGCGGCGCTGGCGTCGCGCGCAGGGTTCGCCGACGTGCGGGTCGACGACGACCTCACGGGGCGGCCGCGGGTGCTCGTGGCCCGGCTCGCCTGAGCCCGGGGTCGTACCCTGGTCGTCGTGACCGACTCCCTCGACGTCGACGCGATGCTGGCCCGGTTCACCGAGCGGGCCAAGCGTGTGCGGGACCGTCCGATCCCGCCCGTCGCCGGTCCGGAACGCCAGAAGTTCCTCGACGCCGCCGCGGTCGACTTCCAGGACTACGCGATGGTCGCCGACGCCGCGTGGGAGTTCGACGACGGGGTGCTCACCTTGCGTATCGACCTGCGCCCGGCCGGCGAGGACGCGTCGTAGCGACGTCGTGGAGGCCGACCGGCCACGACGGTCAGCGGGTCAGCTCGTCCGGACGCTCGTTGGGGTCGAGTCGCTGGAGGAATGCTCGGTCGACCGCCATCCACACGGTCTTCGAGAACGGGTAGTACGCGATCGGCAGCAGCACCACGATCGGCACGAGCACCGCGAGGATCGGGACGACCGGGACGTCGGGGATCGTCGCGACGAGCAGCGCGACGAAGATGACCGCAAAGATCCCGCCGGTGACCGTGATGTTGATGGCGAGCGCCCCGGTGAAGTAGCCCGGTTCGCGCTCGAAGTGCAGCGCGCAGCGCGGGCAGTCGGGGACGAGCTCGAAGTAGCGGCGAAAGAGCTGTCCGCTCCCGCAGCGTGGGCAGCGGCGGGTGAGCCCCCACCACAGGATGCGGGCCCGACTCGTGGGAGCCCCACTCGAGGGAGCCCGATTCGTGGGAGCCCGATTCGCGGGGGGTGGCGACGCGGCGCTCATCGGCCCACCTTGACACCGGGCGGGGGTCGGGCTCGACTCGGTCGACCGACCCGTCCTGTGGTCGGAGCTTCGAAGGGAACGGCTGTGCGCCCGATGGATCTCACGACGGTCGACCACCTCCTGACCACCACCCGCGCCGTCCGCAAGCGCCTCGACCTCACGCGCCCGGTGGAGCCGGAGGTGATCGAGGAGTGCCTGCGCCTCGCGATCCAGGCCCCGACCGGGTCGAACAGCCAGGGGTGGCGATGGGTGGTCGTCACGGATCCCGACAAGCGCGCCGCGCTCGCCGACATCTACCGCAAGGGCTTCTACCCCTACCTCGAGATGCAGGCCGCGGCCGGGCGTGAGGACGCGTTGGACGCCCAGACGGGGCGAGTGGTGGAGTCGGCGGCCTACCTCGCCGAGATCTTCGAGCAGGTGCCCGTGCACGTCGTGCCGTGCATCGAGGGCCGCGACCTCGCGGCCGCCGGCAACGTGGGCGCGGCCGGGATCTACGGATCGATCTTCCCCGCGGTCTGGAGCTTCCAGCTGGCGCTCCGCAGCCGGGGGCTGGCGTCGTCGCTCACGACCCTCCACCTGCTGCACGAGTCGGAGGCGGCCGAGCTCCTCGGCATCCCCGACGACGTCGTCCAGGTCGCGCTCCTGCCGGTGGGCTACTTCACGGGCGAGGACTTCAAGCCGGCCGTGCGTCGCCCCATCGAGTCGGTCACGTCTTGGAACCAGTGGGGCGCGAAGCGCTGATCCGGCCCTGATCCCAACCGCGCACGCGGCGGGCGCGTTCCGCTCGGTCAGAGGTCCACCGAGTTGCGTCGTCCGTCGGTCGCGACCGCTCCCTCGCGTCCTTCGAACGCCGTCGCGGCCATCTCGGCGAGCAGGTCGCCGTCCCTGACGTTCGCGAGCACGCGTTCCCCGCCGGCAGCGAGCAGCGCCACGATGCCGAGGTCGGGGGTGCCGTCGCGCCCGAAGCTCACCGCGGTCGCCTCGACCGTCGCCCGACCCGAGAACGGGCCGGCGGCCGGACGGCTCGGGAGGGCATCGACGATGGCCTGGGTCGTGGCGCGTTCGACCCGCACGCAGTCCGGCGAGACGGGTGGGCGGGTGGAGTAGCAGCCGACCGAGTGCTTGGTCGCGTACCACCCCAGGCCGTGCACGAGTCCCACCGACCCGGGGTCGGCGCGACATGCCTCCACCATCCGTGCGATCGAGTGGGCGGGGTAGTCGTTCGCCGGGCCCCCGGCGAAGCCCAGCCCACCCGTGACCGTGAGTGGGCGCGGGTCGCCGCCGAGGGGCCCCGGCAACCCGAGCGCACCCATGGAG
>JBKJJI010000240.1:0-3342 GCA_046598115.1 Acidimicrobiia bacterium
CTCGAGGCCGCGGAGCGAGACGAGCGCGACGAGCGCCCACGGCAGCACCAGCAGCGCCACGACGAACCGTCGGTTGAGCGGCATGACGGCGACCGGTGCGAGCAGCAGGAACAGCGCGGGGAGGAGGAAGCGGTTGTCCATGAAGTCGCCACCGACGCGCACGACGAACACGACCTGCACGAGCGCACCCACCCCGAACACGACCACGACGAGCGTGGCGCGACGCCGAGCCGCGTGGTGCATCGCTCCGAGGATCCGCGGGTAGGCGCCGGCGGTCACCGCAACGATCGGGATCCACAGCGCATAGTGATCGATGATGGTCTTGCGGAGGTACGTGAATCCGGCCGACCAGTACGGCCGACCAGCCTCCTTCACGAACGCGGTGTTGGGGGCGAGGCTCCCGTAGTAGCCCATGCGGAAGAGCTGGTACACGACCGGGAGCGCGACCGCGGTCGCCACGATCGCCAGCCAGGATCGCCATCGCCGCTCGCGCCACTCGGCCAGGAGCACGACGGCGATGAAGCCGAGCGATACGAGTGAGAACTCGGGGCGGACCAGCGGGCCGAGCCCGAGGACGACCGCGGCCCACCACGAGAGGCGTTCGTCGGTGCTCGACCATCGGCCGAGGAGCGCGAGCGAGATGCCGAGCCAACCGAAGGTCAGGCCGGTCTCGAGACCACTCGACGAGAATCGCCACATCGGTGCGAACACCGCGAGGACGAGGGCACCCGCCGGGATCCACAGCGCGTGCGGGGTAGCGGCGCGCTGAAGCTGCATGGAGCCCCAGATCGCGCTCACCAGTCCCGTGATCGTGAGCGCGACGCCACCGAGGACCGCGACCCACTCGAGTCGGATGGGTGCGACGAGGTCGCCCACCGTGAGAAAGAATACCCAGAGCGGGCTCGTTGCGGCCTCGACGCGCTCCCCAGCGTTGAACACAGGCCCGTTGCCTTCGAGGATCTGCCGGACGATCCGGAGGTTGATGAATCCGTCGTCGGACATCCACCGGGAGTGCCAAGCACCCGCGGCGAGGATGACGACCGGCAGGGCGAGGAGGGTGACGCGACCGACCCTGGTCGGGATCCGCTCGGGCATCGGAGCAGCCTACGCACACGGCCAGAACCCGACCTCGTGCGCTGCGACGCCGTCCCACGGGGCGTTCCTGAAGCCCGGCGCGTACACTCGGTGCTCGCACCACCCGCGCTCGTAGCTCAATGGATAGAGCATCTGACTACGGATCAGAAGGTTGGGGGTTCGAATCCCTCCGAGCGCGCTGCGTTCCACCGATCCGGTCGGCGTCGCGACGATGATGCCTGAGCAGTGATCAAGTACCTGGGGTCGAAGCGGCGCCTCGTGCCAGTGCTCGGCGAAATCCTCGGCCGGTCCGGCGCCCGGACTGCGCTCGATCTCTTCTCGGGGACGACCCGGGTCGCGCAGGAGTTCAAGCGGCTCGGCGCGCTCGTCACCGCGGTCGACTCGGCGAGCTACTCGCGGGTCTTCGCCGAGTGCTACATCGCGACCGACCGCGACGTGGTGGACGGCATCGAGCTGCTCGAAGCGATCGCCGAGCTGAACGCGCTCCCAGGGAGCCCCGGCTACTTCACCGAGACGTTCTGCGAGCAGTCGCAGTTCTTCCAGCCGAAGAACGGCGCCCGCGTCGACGCCATCCGCGACCACCTCGACGCGCACTACTCGGGGCACGCGCTCTTCCCGGTGCTGCTCACGAGCCTGATCGAAGCGGCCGACCGGGTCGACTCCACGACCGGCCTCCAGATGGCGTACCTCAAGCAGTGGGCGGCCCGGTCGGACAACGACCTCGAGCTGCGCGTCCCCGGCCTGCTCCCCGGGCTCGGTACCGCGATCCAGGCCGACGCGCTCGACGCGGCCGGGACGCTCGGTCACTTCGACGTCGCGTACCTCGACCCGCCATACAACCAGCACCGCTATTTCACGAACTACCACGTGTGGGAGACCCTCGTCCGGTGGGACCATCCGGAGCACTACGGGATCGCCTGTAAGCGGATCGACAGCCGCGATCCCGCGACCAAGAGCGTGTTCAACACCAAGCGGGCGATGCCCGACGCGCTCCGGAACGTGATCGCAGCCGTCGACTGCGACCTGCTCGTCCTCTCCTACAACGACGAGTCCTGGATCCCGCTCGACGATCTCGTCGCAGCGTGCGCGCCGCGCGGTGCCGTGACCGCGCTCGCGTTCGACTCCAAGCGGTACGTCGGCGCCCAGATCGGCATCCACGATCCTGCCGGGCAGAAGGTCGGTCGGGTGTCGCATCTCCGCAACCAGGAGTACGTGCTCGTCGCGGGCGACGGCGCCCTCGTGGAACGCGCGACCGAGCCGTTCCGCGACTCCGCAGTGCGCGTGCCCGTCGGCTGATCGCACCGCGCACCCACCCGCGGAGCACGCCCGCGTTCGTGGTAGGGATGGGAGCCACGACGTCGACGCGTCGCTACCCGTCGCGAAGGAGCGCCACCATGCGCAAGGACCCGGACACCGGTACGTTCACGTGCCAGGACGGCAAGGCCGAAGAGATGGAGACAGTCCTCGCTGCGATGGTCGATGCTGCGAGCACCGAGCCGGGCGTCGAGATCTACTCGTACCACCGTGGCGACGACAACACGTTCTGGTTCTTCGCCCTGATGGCCGACCAGGACTCGATGCAGCACCACGGCCAGAGCGACGCCATGAAGGCGGCGATGGAGGGGTTCATGCCACTCGTCGCGACGCCGCCGCAGATGAACATGACGACGCCGGTCGCGGCGCTCGGCCTCGACCTCTAGAGGGACTCGCCGCGCCTCAGACGGTGCCTGTACGGGCGTACGTCACGAGGCTGCCGTAGACCTTGAGCACCGCGGCCGAGTAGTGCTTCGCGGTCGCCCAGTTCCCATTGCCCATGTCGGTCCACGTCGGCGCCCAACCCTTGGCGAAGAACGTGTCGAAGTTACGGACGGCGGTCGCCGGGTCGCTGCCGTACCAATACGGCGACGGCGCGTGCGTGAGTCCCGACGCCCGTGAGGTCGGGTCGGCGTAGTTCTTCAGATGTTGGATCTGCGCTCGGATGCCGTCACGCGGCGTCGGGAACCGTCGTCCGCTCGAACAGCTGTCGCACCAGCCCAGCCCCGCGTAGTTGTTCGACGGGGACGCCGCGAACCCGGCCGTCTCGATGATGGCCTGCGCGAACGCGAGGTCGCCCCGCACGCCCTCCGCCCGCCCCTCCTCCACGAAGATGTTCGCGAGGTCCTCGATGCTCGTCTCGATCCGCGGCTTGTAGCCCTTCGCGCGGATCCATCCGGCGAGCTGGTCCCCGCTCAGGATGGTCGGCCCGAG
>JBKJJI010000267.1:0-3284 GCA_046598115.1 Acidimicrobiia bacterium
GTCGCGCCCGAGAGGTAGGAGTACGTGCCGTCTTCGAGCCAGACGCCACCGATGCGCTGGGAGCCGTCGCGCCCGGTCACGATCGACACGACGAAACCACCGTCGTCGCCGAAGTTGCCGGTGAGCCAGCGGTACCACCACGGCGACTGCCAGAAACGCGGTCCCCACGAGTGGTCGCGCAGGCCGAAGCCGTCGATCACCCACTCCTCGTCGCCCACCCGCACGGTGCCGCGCCCGCCGACGTGCTGCTCGTAGTGGCCGCGTGCGAAGCCCTCACCGGGCTTCTCCGCGAGAGCGCTCCCGTCGTCGTTCACCGGCTCGCCGCCGAGCATGGGGGAGATGCCCCGGTAGTCGAGCTCCACCGCGCAGTCCTCCCACGGGTTCTGGGTGAACGCGGCACGCGGGTCGGCCATCTCGAGCGGCCGCTCGAGCACGCAGATCTTCCCGTGGTACGAGGCCCGCAGTGACTCGAAGGGCTCGACGACCTCGAACTTCATGCCGCCGGCGTCGAACGCGTCGTTGTCGGCGATCTCGGGGCGGTGGTAGGTGAAGGCGACCCGGCCGTCGGGCAGGTAGAGGCACGTCGTCATCTCCGCGTAGCCCTCGTTGGCGCGGTTGCCCAGGCGCAGGAAGCCGCCCAGGCGCTCGGCGGGGTCGTACACGTTGAAGTACATGCTCTCGTTGAAGTTCGACGCGGCTTCGAGCGGGTGCATGTACTCGTCGGACGGTTCGAGTCGGATGCGCATGCGTGAGACCCTAGGTTCTCGGGGAAGGGTCCGGGGCCGAGCGCCCGGACGCCCGGGTGGCCGCCCGGGTGGCCGCCCAAGTGGTGGATGGAGGGAGTCGACGTGGACGAGATGACCGAGGTCGCGACGGGGCTCGAGTTCCCCGAAGGCCCGATCGCCATGGCCGACGGGAGCGTCATCATCTGCGAGATCGCGCGAGGGACGCTGTCCCGAGTCTCAGGCGCGGGGGTCACCGCCTCGGGGAACACCGCGGTCGTGGCGAACCTGGGAGGGGGGCCGAACGGCGCAGCGGCCGGACCCGACGGCGCCGTCTACGTGTGCAACGACGGGGGCTACGAGTACGAGGAGCTGCTCGGGCTCCGCGCCCCGAGCTCCTACCTCCCGGCCGATCACTCGGGAGGTCGCATCGAACGCGTCGACCTGGCGACCGGGGAGCACTCGGTGCTCTACACGGAGTGCGACGGCCACGCGCTTGTCTCGCCCAACGACCTCGTGTTCGACGCCGATGGCGGCATGTGGTTCACCGACCACTCGCGCTCGACCGCGCGGGCACGGGCCCATGGCGGCCTCTACTACGCGAGGCCCGATGGCTCCGCCATCCGCGAGGTTGCGTACCCGCTCGAGTCGCCGAACGGCGTCGGACTCTCGCCCGACGGGTCACGGGTCTACGTCGCGGAGACGTTCACGGGGCGCGTCTGGTGGTGGGACGTCGCGGGACCGGGTGAGGTCCGCCCACCGGACCTCGCGCTGTTCCCGCACGGGGGCACGTTCCTCGTGGGCGTCGCGGGGTTGCAGTTCTTCGACTCGCTCGCCTTCGAGGCGTCGGGCAACGTCGTGGTCGCCACCATCGGGCTGGAGCCCGGGCTCACCGTCGTCTCGCCCGACGGCGAGATCGTGGAGAAGGTGCCGACCCCCGACCCGTTCACCACGAACGTCTGCTTCGGGGGCGACGACCGCACCACTGCCTACGTCACCCTCTCGGGGACGGGTCGCCTCGTCTCGATGCCGTGGGCCCGCCCGGGCCTCGCGCCGGCGTTCGAGCCGCGCGTCTGACGCGCCGTGCCTGACTCGGCCGTCTGATCAGGTGCGCCATGTCGACCTTCCGTTCGCTGCCGTTCGTCGACGCCGGCGTCGACCAGGCCCACCCCCACTCCTACGTCGACGGTGACGCGCTCACCGCCTTGCTCGAGTCCGGAGGCTTCGTCGTCGTGGCGATGGACGACGTCGACCAGGAGCCGCCGGGCGGGTTCCACTGGACGGTGCTCGCCGAGGTGGCACCGCGCCGCCGACGGGGCCAGGGGTCCGAGGGCCGCACTAGGTTCTGACGCCGTCGTCGGGAATCGTCGGAACGGGAGCGCAGCGTGGCCGGTCCACTGGCAGGGGTGAAGGTTGTCGAGCTGGTGGGGATCGGGCCGGGCCCGTTCGCCGCGATGCTGCTCGCCGACATGGGGGCCGACGTGGTGCGCGTGCACCGGGCGCAGTCGGTGGAGCGCGGGTTCGATCCCGGGGGCGTCCCGATCATGGACCGCAACCGCCGGTCGATCGGCGTCGACCTCAAGCATCCGGACGGGGTCGAGACCGTGCTCGGGCTCGTCGAGCGCGCCGACGCGCTGCTCGAGGGGTTCCGGCCCGGGGTGACGGAGCGTCTCGGGGTCGGCCCCGACGACTGCCTCGCCCGCAACCCGAAGCTCGTGTACGGCCGCATGACCGGCTGGGGCCAGGGCGGTCCGTTGGCCGACGCCGCCGGGCACGACATCAACTACATCGCCCTCGCTGGCGCCCTCGCGCACTTCGGGCGCGCCGGAGAGAAGCCGACACCGCCGCTCAACCTCATCGGCGATTTCGGCGGTGGTGGGATGTTCCTCGCCTTCGGTCTCGTGTGCGGGATCCTCGAGGCCCGGTCGTCGGGCGAGGGGCAGGTAGTGGACGCCGCGATGGTCGACGGCGCGGCGATCCTCATGTCGTTCGTCTGGGGGATGCATGCATTCGGCGCGTTCAACGAGGAGCGGGGCACGAACCTCCTCGACACCGGCGCGCCCCACTACGACACTTACGAGACCGCCGACGGGAAGTTCATCGCCCTCGGTGCGCTCGAGGCGCAGTTCTACGCCGAGTTCCTGGAGAAGACGGGCCTGGCGAACGAGGACCTCCCCGACATCGCCGACCAGGCGAGCTGGCCGCGCCTGCGGGAGCGGTTCACCGAGCTGTTCAGGTCGAGGACGCGCGCCGAGTGGTGCGACCTCCTCGAGGGGAGCGACGCCTGCTTCGCGCCGGTGCTCCCGATGAGCGAGGCGGCCCAGCACCCCCACATCACCGCTCGGGGCACGCTCGTAGAATTCGAGGGGCTCACGCAGCCCGCGCCAGCGCCGCGCTTCTCGCGCACGCAGCCCGAGCTGTGGCGTGCCGCACCCGCGCCCGGTGAGCACACCGACGAGGTCCTCACCGAGTGGGGCTTCGCCGCGGCCGACGTCGAGCGCCTCCGCGAGGCCGGCGCCATCCGCTGAGCGGACGCGCCGTGCAGCCCCGCGGCCGCGCGAT
>JBKJJI010000314.1:0-11911 GCA_046598115.1 Acidimicrobiia bacterium
CTCAACGGTGCCGGGTCGACGCCGGCGGCGACTGCCGAATCGAACGATGAAGAGGTCGGGGCGAACCCGAAGGAGCAGGCGAAGAAGGACGCGAAGGCGTCCGGTGGCGTCGGTGCAGCCGCCGCCGGCGCGGTGACGATCACCGGGACGATCATCTCGGCCAACGTCGGCGGTGACGATGTCGCGACGGGCTCCACGGCTGCGGTCACGGCGAACAGCTCCCTGTTCGGGGGCGTCGCCGCGGGGATCACGGTCACCGGCGCCGACAACCAGACAGGGGTGAACACACCGGGGCTCGGTGCGCTCGCGAACAACGGTGGCCCCACACAGACGATGGCGTTGGCGGGGACGTCACCCGCATTGAATACCGGTCCCGCGACGGTGCCGGCGTTCACCGGGAACGGGTTCGATCAGCGCGGTGCGGGTTACCCGCGGGTGTCCGGCGGCCGGGTCGACATCGGCGCCTACGAGTTCCAGCCCATCGCCGTCGTCCCCAAGTTCACCGGCTGACGCCGTCCTGCTCGGTCCCGTCCCGGCGAGCAGGGCATGGGCGCGATTGGCCCCTCCTGGGCTCGACCGCATTAGGGTGCCTGGATCGTCCCGGGGCGGAGCCCGGGTCCGAGTTCTTGGAGCAGCGCACGTGACGATCTCGACGAACGATTCCTCTTTTCCCAACCGGGCGGCGCGGCGTGCTGCGGGGCAGCGGGGCCGCAAGCTGGCGGCGCTGGGTTCGGGTGCGGTGTTGGCGACGGGCGCGGCGGGCGCGGCGGTGACGCTCACCGCGGGTCCGGCGGGTGCGGCGACGTTCACGGTGACGAACACCAACGATGCCGGTGCTGGCAGCTTGCGTCAGGCGATCATCGACGCGAACGCGGACGCGGTCGAGGATCTGATCACGTTCGATCCGAGTGTGAGTGGCACGATCACGCTCGCGTCGGACCTCGTGGGGGGGATCACCGAGGCGGTCGACATCCAGGGCCCGGGTGCGAGTGTGCTCACCGTCGACGGTGTCGGCTCGTTCCAGGTCTTCTACTTCACCGGCGTCGACGTGGGGACGCCGTCGATCTCGGGGCTCACGATCCACGACGGCGACAACAACTCGGGTGGTGGGATCTCCCTCTACTACTCGGACGCGCCGTTCACGTTCTCGAACCTGGTGATGACGTCGAACTATGCCAGCGGCGACGGCGGTGCGCTCTTTTGCACCAGCGGTGCTGCCGACATCACGGTCACGGACTCCCGCTTCGAGGGCAACTCGGCGGATGGCGGCGGCGGCGCCCTCTACCTCAATTGCGGTGACCTCACGGTCACGAACTCGCAGTTCATCGCCAACAGCGCCTTTGACAGCGGGGGTGGGCTCTACTTCTCCGGGGATGCTCTCGTCGTGTCGGGATCGACCTTCACGGGCAACGACGCGGTCAACGGCGGGGGGCTCTACCTCGACGGCGACACCCACACCATCACGACCACGACGATCTCGGGCAACACCGCCGACGATGGCGGCGGCGGCATCGAGCTGGGAGGCGGCACGCTCGAGCTGACCGGATCGACGATCTCCGGCAACGACGCCCTTTACGGCGGCGGCCTGTACCTGACCGGCGACGAGGTGACGATCGTGGGCTCGACGATCTCGGACAACACCGCCGACGGCAGCGGCGGCGGTCTCGAGATCTACCAGTCGGGGGCGGTCACCATCACGGGGACCGCGATCACCGGCAACACCACCCAAGAGAGCGGCGGCGGCCTGTACCTCAGAAGCGACGAGACGACGCTGACGGTCGCGAACTCGACCATCGCGAACAACACCGCCGCCGGGTACGGCGGTGGGATCGCGCTGTATGAGGGTGACCTGACCCTGCTGCAGACGACGATCTCGGGGAACACCGCCACGAACGGGCTCGGCGACGGCCTCTTCCTCTTCGGACCCACGCCCGGTCCGCTCGAGGTGTCTGACCGCGAAGCCGAGAAGGCCGCGAAGAAGGCGGAGAAGGCCGCGCAGAAGGCCGCCGACGGCGAGACGAAGGACCCCGCGACGGCCTCGGGCGGCGTGGGCGCGCTCTACGCCGGCACGGTGTCTGTCACGGGGACGATCATCTCCGGGAACGTGGGCGGTGATGATGTCGCGACGAATTCGACCGCGGCAATCACGGCCGACAGCTCATTGTTCGGTGGGGTCAGTGCGGGTATCACGCTCGGTGGTGCCGACAACCAGACCGGGGTGAGCACGCCGAGCCTGGGTGCACTCGCGAACAACGGTGGGCCGACGCAGACGCTGGCGCTGTCGGCCACGTCACCCGCGTTGAACATGGGGCCGGCGACGGTGCCGGCGTTCACCGGGAACGCCTTCGATCAGCGCGGCGGTGGGTATCCCCGCGTCGCGAGCGGCCGCGTCGACATCGGCGCCTACGAGTTCCAGCCCATCGCCGTCGTCCCCAAGTTCACCGGCTGACGCCACGAACCCCCTTGGTCCGGGGTTTTGGCGTCGAGCAAGGTGTCTGAGCGACCCTTTTGCGACGCCAAAGCGGTGCACGGAACACCTGTGAGCATGCGCCGGTCCCGATCAGCGGACCCAGCGAGAGCGGTCGATGCGGGCGGACCGGCGCTGCGTGGGCGACAGCTCGTCGGTGGCGAACGCGGCGAGGTGCACCACGGCGCCTTCCCACTCGAGTGCGTGGCCGGCGACACCCGACCCGTCGATCACCTGGTCCTGCCCGAGGCCCACGGCCGGCGCCGACGTCGTCTCGGTTCCGCGCACCCGCTCCACGAACGCCTCGGCGTCGGTGATGCTCGGTGCGTCGCCACGCACGTGGAGCGCGTCGACGGCGTAGCCCTGCACGAGCCCGGACCAGTACGCGGCGAGCGTGCTCGCCTTGTCGAACCAGTCGATGCCCCGGACGCGCCCTGCCACCGCCACGATCACCCCGCGCTGGTCGGGGAGGGGCGTGAGGTCGTCGACCATCGGCGCGAGCTCGCGCCCGACCGACTCGAAGACGTCCTCGAGCGCACGCGTCGACGAATGCGTCTGGTTGACGGTCTCGTACTCGGCGATTCGCTCCCACACCCGAGCCTGGTCGCTCATCGGTGCTCCTCCGGCCCGACGGGCGCGGGCGACGCTCTCTGTCTTCACCCGCCGGAGGTCGGCCGGCTCGTGGCGCATCGACCGGCCGGCCGCACGCGGCGTACCCCAGCGCCCGGCTTCCACACAGCTGACGGGGATGTGCAGCGGTTCGCCAACGGGCACGAGCACCGACAGGTTGAGCGTGCGATTCTGCTTCGCGCCGAGCAGCGTCTCGCCCTCGACGAGCAGCACCGGGGTCGTGCCCGTGTTGGTCGCCGTGAGCAGGGGCACCGCCCCGCCGTCGGCCTCACCGATCTGGAACACGCCGGCTTCCTCGGCTTCCGGGCCCGTGAGGTATGCCGGCGCGGCGGGGCCATCCGAGAACAGGGGGAACAGCGCGAGCGCCCCGCGCACGATCGGGTCCTTCACCACGAGGTCGAGATCCATACCGACTCCTTCCGATTGCGCAGCACGGCCAGGAAGCCGTGGCTGCGTCGATGGGAGCAGTATGGAACGGGGGTGGGACACGGGCGCCGGGCCCGGCCGTAGCGTCAGACGCTGAGCAGGTTCTCCACGTCGGCGCCCGACGCCGGGTGCCGCAGCTTGCTCATGGCGCGGGCCTCGATCTGACGGATGCGCTCGCGGGTGAGGTCGAAGTGCTCGCCGACCTCCTCGAGCGTGCGCGGCTCGCCGCGGTCGAGTCCGAAGCGCAGCGTGAGGATGCTCGCCTCGCGGGGCGCGAGCGTGCTCAGCAGCTTCTGCACCTCGGCCGGGAGCAGCGCGGTGGCCGCCGCCTCGTAGGGAGACGCGGCACCGCGGTCCTCGACGACGTCGCCGAGCACCGCATCGCCGTCTTCACCCAGAGGCTGCGAGAGCGATAGCGGGGTCGGCGCGATGAGTGTGGTCTCGCGCACCTTCTCCTCGGTGATCCCGAGCTCCTCGGCGAGCTCGGCGTGGGTTGCCGGGCGTCCGAAGCGCAGCTCGAGGACCGAGCGGGCCCGCTGCAGCTTGATGAGGTTGTCGCCCGCGTGGACGGGGAGACGGATCGTGCGGCCGATGTTCGCGATGCCGCGCGAGATCGCCTGGCGGATCCACCAGGTCGCGTACGTCGAGAACTTGAACCCGCGCTGCCAGTCGAACTTGTCGACCGCGTGGATCAGGCCGAGGTTGCCTTCCTGGATCAGGTCGAGGAGGGGCACGCCCGAGCCCTGGTAGCGCTTCGCGATCGAGACCACGAGCCGAAGGTTCGACTGGACGAAGGTGAGGTGGGCTTCTTCGCCCTTGCGGACCCGTCGGCGCAGGGCGCGCCGCTCCGGGGGGGTGGGCGATGCGTCGGGGTCGTCGAGGACGGCCTTCGCGGCGACGCCGTCCTCGATGAGCTGGGCAAGACGAGCCTCGTCGTCCTTGGTGAGCAGCTCGTAGCGGCCGGCGTCGTCGAGGTAGAGCCGGACCAGGTCGGGATCTTCGCTGGACGACTTGCGGGTGGGTGCTGCCATGGCGTTCTTCTCCCGATCGACCGAGGGTGCCGGTGCGAGCACCCCGGTGCGGGTCCGGAGGCGCGGCTGCGACCCCGGAGATCGACGGAGACGGCTGCCGACGTCCTCACGTCCTACGCGGTGGGACGGTCCGTTCGGCGCGAGCCTCGAAGACGAACAGTCTACGCCATGGTGGGACAATTCGCCGAGGCGGGGCCGAGATGTTCTGGAACGGCCCCCGCCAGCCCGGAACGGCAACGGTTGGGAGCCCCGATCGGCCGGCGCACGTGGCGCAGGATCACCGGTTCAGGCCGCTCCGGTGGCTTTGATGAGGCGGACGCAGAGCATCTTGGAGATGTTCACGACGAGCTTGGCGGCGACGACGGGGTCGTCGTCGATCATCTTCCGCAGGGTGTGCTCGCTGAGGCTCAGCACCCGGACCTGGTCGCTGGCCGCGAACGCGTCGAGGGTGCGGGGCCGCTCGAGGAGGAACGCCATCTCCCCGAAGACGTCCCCGGTGCTCAGCACGGCGACGACCTGGTCCTCGTTGCGGACCTCCAGGGTCCCGGCCAGCACCACGAAGAGGTTCCGGGCGACGCCCCCCTTCTTCAGGACGTGGTCGCCCGCCGCGCACTCGATCACGTTGCTCCGGGCGAGGCAGCGCTCGACCTCGTCGTCGGTGAAGGAGTGGAACGCCGAGATCTCGAGTCCCTCGATCTCGTGCAGCGTGGACCGCAGGTGGGCGGTGTAGTCGCCTTCGCTCGTCATCAGCGGGCTCAGCACGGCGCCGCCGTCGCCGGTGAGGATCTCGGCGACGCACGCGGGCATGCCCGCGGGGGCGCGGTCGTCGAGCCCGACGAGCACGTCGGTCCCTTGCGGGAACACCACGAGCGGGATGAGGTAGCCGGCCTCGAGGCTGTTGATGTTGCGCGTCGCGTATGTGCGGCGTCCCTGCCCGAGGTAGAGGGAGAGGAGGTGGGGCTCGCACGCGCTGAACTGCACGCGCACGTCGTGGGCGACTGCGGTCTCGTGGCGGCACGCGAGGAGGTCGTCGACGAGTCCGGTGCCGCGCAGGCGGGGCGTCACCATCACTCGCTCGCCGATCGCGAGGTGCCGGTGGGAGACCTGGTCGAGGAACGGCGCGAGGCTGTACTCGTCGACCTGACGTTTCGAGAACCGGTGCTCGCCCCAGGAGAGACGGGCGGTGCCGACGACATCGTCGCCCTCACGGGCGAAGAAGATCCAGGACTCGTCGTCCTCGGGCTCGACGAGCCGTCGGCCCTCGTGGTCGGCGCTGCCCTGGTACCGGCCCATCTCCTCGACGTACACCGAGTAGCGGAACCGGTAGACGGCTTCCTTCTCCTCGGGGGTGCGGGCCTCGGCGATCTCGAATGCCATGGAGAGATGCTGGCGCGCGGGAGGTGCCGTTGTCACGCGCTCGTGTCCGACGGTGCGGCTGGGTCAGCTCACACCCAGAAGGCGTCCTCGGCGGCGAGGTCGCCCGAGCTCTCGTCGAGCCGGGCGATCTTCCCGTCGGCGATGGTGAACGCGAGCGTCTGCACCACGTCGAGTGAGTTGCCACCCCGCGTCGCAGTGGAGCGGTGCTTCGCGATCACCTTGTCGTCGCCGTCGGTCGTCACTTCCTGGAGCTCGGTCTGCAGCGTGCCGTCGGAGAGCTCGAAGAGCTGGCCGTACATGCCGAAGACGGCCTCCTGGCCCTGGTACTCGCCGGACGTGAGGTTGTTGCCCGGGACGGCGTGGACGACATCGGCGGCCATGAGCTTGCCGAGTGCATCCATGTCGCCGGCCGAGAAGGCGTCGTAGCCCTTGCGGACGAGGTCTTCGTTCGGGTGTGCCATGGGAGTCTCCCGTTGTCGAGGCGCCAAGATCGATCCGGACTGCAAGCATCCCGCAAACCGGTCAGATGGACAAGGGCGCATGGGCTCGTCGGCGGGCACCGAGGGCACGCTCCTGGAGGGGCAGCCCTGCGTGATCCTGTGGACGACCGGCCGCCGAACCGGCACCGTCCGCAAGACCCCACTCATGCGGGTCACCAACGATGCCGGCCGCTATGCCGTCGTCGCGTCGATGGGCGGCGCACCCCGGCATCCGGTCTGGTACCGGAACCTCGTCGCGGATCCTCTGGTCTCCTTGCAGGACGGGCCGGACCTGCGCGACTACACGGCGCGTGTCGTCGACGGCGACGACAAGGCCGAGTGGTGGGCGCGTGCCACTGCGGTGTGGGCACCGTACGACGAGTACCAGTCGAAGACCGACCGCGCGATCCCGCTGGTGGTGCTCGACCCGCGCTGATCCCTCGTCAGGCTCCGCCGGCGTCGCCCTGATCAGCGACTCCGAGCGCCGCGACCAGGCCCTCAGGGTCGGCGACGGTCACGGTGAGGGCCGAGTGCCCCGAACGGCGCAGCGGGCTCGGCACCTTCTCGCGGAAGTGCACGCACACGCCCTGCTTGGCGTTGGTCCCGAAGGTGAGCCCGTCGTCGGTGAACGACATGCGCGCACCCGCAGCCGTCCACCAGCGATAGCCCGACGTGATGTGTGCGCCGTCGATGTTGTCGAGCGCCGTCGCCACCTTCAGCACACCGAAGGTGGCGACGAACCGGCCGTCGTCGGTGATCGTCACGCCGTCCTTCGAGGGTCGCACGCCGAGTGGCGCCCAGAAGGGCGCCAGCTTGAGGTCGGCGTCGTAGGTGAACGTGGCGGCCATCGGCGTTCCTTTGTTGGCGTCGCGGTGCGAACGTGGCGTCGTCGAGTGACGACCAGGGCAGGTACCGCGGCGCCGTTCAGTCGTCGAGGGCGCTGAGGTCGCCGGGCACGTCGACGGCGTGCTCACGGAGCACGCCGAGCGGGACGATGTCGAGGACCCGCTCGTTGGTGGACGCGAGTACGACCGGCGCCGCGGCGCCGTCCATGTGTGCGCGCAGCCAGTTGGCCGCGGTGACGCACCAGCGGTCGCCGGGGTCGAGGCCGGGGAACCGGTGCATGGGCATCGGGGTGGAGAGGTCGTTGCCGATGCCCCGTTGGTGCTCGAGGAACTCGGCGCTCACGACCGCGCAGATCGTGTGGCTGCCGAGGTCTTCGGGCCCGGTGCTGCAACAGCCGTCGCGGAAGAAGCCGGTGAGCGGATCGAGCCCGCACGGCTCCAGCTCGCCCCCGAGGACGTTGCGCTCGCTCATGGGCCGCAGCCTACGTCCCATTCCGATATTCGCTCGCTCGGTGTCCCACCCGCGACGTACGGTGTGCTCGCACTCATCACGAGTGACCTGAGGGATCCGGCCCGATGAAGGTCCGGCAACCGGCGCAACCGCGCACGGTGCCACCGCCGGGAACGATGAGGAGGACACCATGCCCAGCACCACTCCCGACGCGTCCGTCGCGCCCCGTCGCACCCACGTCCACCCGGGCCAGGTCGCCCGGGCGTTCCGGTCCGACGTCGGCGCGTTCCTCGCCCGGTTCGTCGAGGTCGACGGCGACACCGTCGTCGCCGTGCCCGTGCCCGACGGTCCGCACACCACCTTCACGGTCGCCTTGCCCGAGGCGTTCGTGGCCACGCTCGCCCGCGACGACATCACCCGGCTCGACGGGCACCCGCTCGCGCTGGTCAGCCCGCGGTTCGGCGTGCTCGGCCTCGCCACCGGTCCGGCCGAGCCGCCCGACCGACTCGAGCTCGTCTTCGTGGCCCGGCTCGAGGGCGGCCACGCGGTCGAGATTCCCCCGTCGGGAGACGGTCAGCCGGCGTTCCAGTTGTTCGCCACTGCGGCCGGTGAACCGGGTCCCGGCGGGGGTGCAGAACGGTGAATCTTCGCCGTCTCCTGCGTGGGTGAGCGCCGCGGAACGGACATCTCGCGGTCCCCGAAGGCCCTGTCCGTAGAAACCCCGATAGAGAGGATGGACCGTGCTCGCCCGACGACTGGCCGCTCCTGGTCGCCTGCCCGGCGGGTCGGCGCAGAACTCCCGCTCAGAATTGGGGGATCGATGGGGCGCTCGGGTGCTCCGGGTCGAGCGCAGGATCGCCCGCGGGCAGTGCCCCGTCGAACCACGCCTCACGCTTCCAGTCGGGCGCGGGCGCCTCGCCCGTCGCCGTGGGGACGAACAGCGACCGTTCGACGAGCTGGTAGTGGTGCACGTAGCGCCGGCAGTTGGCGAACACCGCACGCGCCCTGACCCGCACCACGAGCTGCGCGCCGGGATAGGTCGGCAGGAGCGGGTCGTCGGGGTCGATCGACGCCTCGCCGTTCAGCCGGAGGCGCGAACCTCCCTCGACGTCGATGAACAGCATGCCGACGCGCGGATTCACCCCGAGGTTCCCGGCGCTGAGGTACATGCCGTTGCCGTTGTAGAGCGGGAACGCGATCGTGTGCTCGTCGAGCACCCGCACGAACCCGGGCTTGCCGCCCTTGTAGGACACCTCGGGCCACCCCTCCTCGTCGGCGGTCGCGAGGAAGAACATGTCGCGTGCTTCGATGAACTGCCGGAACGGCTCGCCGATGATGTCGGTGGTCGCCTCGGCGAGACGGTCGGCCAGTCGACGGGTGTCGAAGCGATCCTGGAGCGCACGCTGCGCATCGTGGTAGCGGTCGCTCATGCCAGAACCTCCCCGGATCCCCGATCCTGCTGTGTCAGCCCGCCGACGCTTCCGCCGCAGCCTTGATGTTGGCGATGGTGGTCTTGATCGCCTCGGCGAGCATCTCGAAGCGACCGTCGAAGTTCGCCGGCGACCCGTCGACGTTGATGCGGGGCGCATCGAACGACTCCGTCAGCGTGGTCCCCGCATCCGAAGTGGCGACCTCGAAGCGCCACTTCGTGGACAGTTCCTCGCCAGGCGGGACCTGGAACTCGAACACCCGGCCCGGCTCGCACTCGGTGACGATGCAACCTGCGTCCCACTCGTAGGCGTCGACCTTGTTGTAGCCGCGGAAACGGGCGCCGACCGCGGGTCGGGTGGCGCCGTCCTCCCACTCGGCGCGGATGCACTCGGGGCTCCACTCGCCCATGCGGGTGACGTCGGCGATGAGCCCCCACACGGCTGCGGGCGACGCGTCGACCTCGATCGACGCGGAGGACTGTTCCGGGTAGGGAGGCATGCCGGAACGGTACACCGGGACTCCGTGGGAAGTCGTGGGGACGGCCCGGGATACGGTGGCTCCGGTCCGTCGCGTGCCGACGCGACGGCGCGCGACCGTGGAAGGGCACCGACCGGTGACGAACGTTCCCGTCTCGATCCTCGACCTCGCGCTCGTGGGGCGGGAGGAGAGCGTCCGCGACGGTCTCGAGGGGTCGGTACTCCTGGCCCAGCGCGCCGAGCAGTTGGGGTACTTGCGGGTCTGGTACGCCGAGCACCACAACATGTCGGTCATCGCGTCGTCGGCGACCGCGGTGCTGATCGCGCACATCGCAGCGAACACGGAGCGGATTCGGGTGGGCTCGGGCGGCATCATGTTGCCGAACCACGCGCCGCTCACGATCGCCGAGCAGTTCGGCACGCTCGAGGCGCTGCACCCGGGCCGCATCGACCTGGGGGTCGGGCGGGCGCCGGGCACCGACCAGGTCACGCTGCGGGCCCTGCGCCGCGACCCGAGCGCGGCCGACACGTTCCCCCAGGACGTCGTGGAGCTCCAGGGCTTCCTGAGTGACGAGAGCCTGGTTGCCGGCGTGCGGGCGACCCCCGGTGCCGGCGCCAAGGTGCCGCTCTACATCTTGGGCTCGTCGCTGTTCGGCGCCCAGCTCGCCGCGCTGCTCGGCCTGCCCTACGCGTTCGCGTCGCACTTCGCGCCCGACGCGCTCCAGGCCGCGGTGGCCCGCTACCGCGAGGACTTCCGGCCTTCGGCCCAGCTCGAGCGCCCTCACGTGATCGCGGGGGTCAACGTCATCGCAGCCGACACCGAGACCGAGGCCCAGGAGCAGCTGCTCGTCACCCGGCGCGCCCGGGCCCGACGCCTGTTCGCGCGGGGTGGGGAACCGGTGAACGAGGACGACGCGGATCGGATCCTCGCATCACCCCAGGGTGCGTTCGTCGACCAGATGCTGCGCTACACCGCGGTGGGCACACCGCCCGCGGTCACGGCGTACCTCGACGAGTTCGTCGTGCACGCCGACGCCGACGAGCTGATGGTCGTGCACCAGACACCTTCGATCGAGACCCGGTTGCGCTCGCTCGAGCTCACGGCCGAGGCAGTCGAGCTCGAGGCGAGCTGACCGTCCCCGCCCTCGGGCCCATCGCCCTGGGGTCGCCCGGTCCGTCCTGGGATACCGTCGCGACCCACGTCACCGCCATCGCCAGCCCCGGAGCATCGAGATGCGAACCCCCCTGTGTGACATGTTCGGGATCGAGTACCCGATCTTCGCCTTCACCCACTGCCGCGACGTCGTCGCGGCGGTGAGCAAGGCCGGAGGCCTCGGTGTGCTCGGCGCAGTCGGCTTCAGCCCCGAGCAGCTCGAGGTCGAGCTCGACTGGATCGACGACAACGTGAACGGCATGCCGTACGGCGTCGACACCGTGATGCCGCAGAAGGCCGTCGACGTGCAGGGCGCCGATGCCGACGAGATGTTGGAGCAGATCCGTTCGATGATCGACGCGAACCACTGGCGCTACGTCGACGAGCTCATGGAGCGCTTCGACCTGCCGCCGCTGCCCGAGGGCGAGCAGGCGGGTGGTGTGCTCGGCTGGACCGACGATGTGGCGCACCGGCACGTCGAGATCGCGCTCGCGCATCCCATCAAGCTCATCGCCAACGCGCTCGGGTCGCCCCCCAAGGACGTGATCGACTTGGCGCACGAGCACGGTGTGAAGGTCGCGGCGCTGGCAGGCAAGGCCGTGCATGCGCAGCGGCACGTGAACAACGGCGTCGACATCGTGGTCGCCCAGGGCTACGAGGCCGGTGGCCACACGGGCGAGATCGCGACCATGGTCCTCGTTCCCGAGGTCGTCGACGCGATCACACCCGTGCCGGTGCTCGCCGCGGGTGGGATCGGCAGCGGCCGCCAGATCGCCGCGGCCCTCTCGCTCGGCGCGCAAGGCGTGTGGCTCGGCTCGCTGTGGCTCACGACCGCCGAGGGCGGCTCCAGCCCCGCGGTGCTCGAGGCCTACCTCGACGCGACGTCGGCCGACACGGTTCGCTCACGCTGCTACACCGGCAAGCCTGCCCGCATGTTGCGCAACGCGTGGACCGACGCGTGGACCGACGAGAACGGTCCGGGCCCGCTCGGGATGCCGTTGCAGAACATCCTCACCTCCGAGGCGAACGCGCGCATCGCCCGCTCGGGGCGCAAGGATCTCGCGTTCGCACCCGTCGGCCAGATCGTCGGGCGCATGAATGAGGTGCGCTCGGTGCGCGACGTGATGTACCAGCTCGTCGAGGAG
>JBKJJI010000243.1:0-3020 GCA_046598115.1 Acidimicrobiia bacterium
TCAGGCTGAGACGAGGATCTCCGCCACGACCGAGTCGGGGTCGAGCGAGTGTCGGCCCACGAGGAGCTCGTAGGCGGTCGGCTCGACGACGAAGTCGTGCACGGCCTCGTCGTAGTGCGCCAGGCGATCGACCGGGATGTCCAGCACGACCTGCTCGCTCGTCCCGGGTTCGAGGCGGACCTTCGCGAACGCCACGAGCCACCTCGGCGGGCGCTCGACTGCGGACCCCGGAGCCCGGGCGTAGCACTGGACCACCTCCACGCCGGGCCGATCACCCGTGTTCGTCACGTCGAAGCGGACCGACAGCACGTCGCCTGCCGACGCGCTCATCGGCGCCACCTCGACCGGAGCAATCGCGAACTGCGTCGTAGAGAGGCCGAAGCCGAACGGGAACGCCGGTGCGCGGCCATCGGCCTCCAGCAACCGGTGGCCGTGGAGGAGGTCGTAGGTGACAGCGGTCGCGTCGGGGTCGAACTCCGGGAGCCCCTCCGCGTCGTACGGGAAGACACATGGCAGCCGCCCGCCGGGATCCGCGTGGCCGAGCAGCACGTCGGCGAGCGCGTGGCCACCCTCCATCCCCGGGTACCAGAGCATGAGCATCGCCGGCACCGCGTCGTGCCACCGGCTGGTCACGACGGCGCTCCCCGCCATGACCACGGCGATGGTCCGAGGTTGGGCGGCCGCGACGGCGAGCACGAGGTCCTCATCCGCGGGGTGCAACGTCAGGGTCCGGCGGTCACCCCCGGTCGGGCCGGCCACGTCGGTGGCCGGCGTGTGCTCGGTCCGCTGTTCTGCTGCACGTGCGAGCGCGGCGCCGTCGGCCTCGGTCATCGGCGGCACGCCGAACTGGCCGAAGAACTCGCCACTCAACCGGGGGAGGAACTCCCCCTCGTCGCGCTCGGTGTAGCCGACCACCACGATGGCGACGTCGGCATCTCGGGCCGCGGCCACGGCGCGGTTCACGTCGGTCCCGTCGTCGTGGACGACGGCGACGCCCGGCTCCAGGGCGGAGCGCAGGCCGTCGAGCGGGGTGGCGACCGAAGGCGGGTGCACGTTGCTGGACATCACGTCGCCAAGGTTCGGAACCGCAGCGAGGGCACCGATGACGGCAACCGACCCGAGTGCATTCCGGTCGACCGGCACGACGGGTGTGCCGTCGACCGGCTCGTTGCGCAGCAGCACCATCGAGTCCACCGCGGCCTCACGGGCGAGCGCACGGTGCGCGTCGGACGCCACCGTGTCCACGCCGGCCCGGTCGGGATCGCCGGCGGCGGAGTAGCGAACCTGCTGGCGCACCAGCCGCAGCGCGGCATCATCGATCCGCGACTGGGGCACGACGCCGCTCGCCACGAGGCCGGGGAGCCCGTGCGCGTAGATCTGGCGGAACGGCATCTCGACGTCGAGCCCGCCGAGCGCGCCCCGCTCCGCGTCGCGCAGCCCGAAGACCCAGTCGGAGATGACCGCGCCGTCGAAGCCCCAACGCTCCTTGAGGATCGTGGTGAGGAGCTCGTGGTGCTGCCCGCACCACTCCCCGTTCACCGAGTTGTAGGCGCTCATCACCACGGCGACGCCCGCGTCGACGACCCGCTTGAAGTGCGGGAGGTAGACCTCGTGGAGGACACGCTCCGAGACGGTCACGTCGAGCTGGAAGCGGGCGTTGTCGATGCTGTTGCAGGCGAAGTGCTTGACGCACGCCATGACGTGGCCCTGGACGCCGCGGGTGACGGCTGCGCCCATGATCCCCACGTGCAACGGGTCCTCGCCGTAGGTCTCCTGGGCTCGCCCCCAGCCGGGGTGGCGCAGCACGTTCACGCAGACGCCGCCGAACAGGTTCGCCCCCTGGGCGCGCGCCTCGGCACCCATGGCGTCGCCGACGCGCTCCTCGAGCGCGGGGTCCCACGTCGCGCCTCGGGCCATCGCAACCGGGAAGCACGTGCTGTGCCCGAGCGAGACTCCCCGCGGCCCGTCGGTGAAGCGCAGCCCCGGGATCCCCAGGTCGGGCACCGCGCCCGCGACGTACGGCTGGCGGTTATAGCCGCCTGCCAGCATCTCGGCGAGCCCGCTCCAGAAGTCGGCGTCGCCCCACATGAGGTCGACGCGCTGCTCCGGCGTGAGCGCTGCCACGAGGTCGCGTGCGACCTGCTCCGGGTCGACGCCGTCGACGAGCCGCGCCGCGAGCGTCCCGAACGGTGCGTCCTGCGTGGCGTCCATGGGGCGCGCACGCTAGCGCCGGTGGACCTCCGTCCCTCACCCTGCCATGGGCTGGTGAGGGACACATCCAGCGGGAGAGGTCTCGGCGTCGGCCCGCGCGGGGCGGCTGGGACCGGGCAGCGGCTGACGCCGGGGTTCACTGTCGCACCCCCCTCGTAGGATCGAACACATGTTCGAGATCGAGCGGATCGCCGCCCAGATGCGCAGCACCGTCCAGGGCACCGACGCCCAGCGGGTCCCCGGCCGCGATGCGCTGCGCCTGGTGCGGGTCGCCGCCGAGCTCGAGCGGCTCGCCGGCACCGCCAAGGCGCTCTACGCCCGCCGCTGCGTCGAGACCGGCGTGTGGGCCACCGACCGCGATGCCCGGGTCCCGGCCGTCACCCCCGCGGAGTGGCTGGCCGACGTCTCCGGCTCGGCCCTCGGTGCCGCCCGCGATGCGCTCACGGTGTCCGAAGCGCTCCACGAAGGCTCGGCCACCGACCGGGCCCTGCGATCCGGCGAGCTCTCCCTGACCGCGGCACGCGAGGTCACCGCCGCAGGCGCGGTGGGCGGTGAGACGGCCGAGCGGCGCGTGCTCCAGAAGGCGAAGCAGGAGGGGCTGCGCTCGGCGAAGACCGAAGCGGCCCGCGTGCTCGCGACAGCCGCCGACGCCGCCGAGCGCGCCGAGCGGATCCATCGCCAGCGGTCCCGGCACCGCTGGATCACGCGTGACGGCATCTGGAACCTCCATCTCGCGGGCCCGGTGGCGCTCGGCGCCGAGATCGAAGCCTGCCTCGCCCCCTTCGACGACGCCGCCTGGGACGCCGCGG
>JBKJJI010000264.1:0-6361 GCA_046598115.1 Acidimicrobiia bacterium
TGCCGGGCCAGGACGAGCGCGACTGGGCGTTCGCCGAGGAGTTCGACCTCCCCATCGTGCGGACGGTGCAGCCGCCGCCCGGTCCCGACGGGGGCGCCTACGAGGGCGGCGCGTACGCGGGGGAGGGGCCAGCGATCAACAGCGGGTTCCTGGACGGCCTCGGCGTCGAGGACGCCAAGGCGCGCATGGGCGCGTGGCTGCTCGAGACGGGAGCCGGTGCTCCGAGCGTCACGTCGAAGCTGCGCGACTGGCTCTTCAGCCGGCAGCGCTACTGGGGTGAGCCGTTCCCGATCGTGTACGACGAGCACGGGATGCCCCACGCGGTGCCCGAGCACCTCCTGGCGGTCGAGCTCCCCGAGGTCGACGACTTCCGGCCCCGCGAGCTCGATCCGGAGGATGCCGACAGTGAACCGGAGCCGCCGCTCGCGCGCGCGGAGGCGTGGCTCGAGGTCGAGCTCGACCTCGGCGACGGCCCGCGTCGGTACGTGCGGGAGACGAACACGATGCCGCAGTGGGCCGGGTCGTGCTGGTACTACCTCCGCTACCTCGATCCGACGAACGAGGACGCGATGGTCGATCCGGCCGTCGAGCGGTACTGGATGCAGCCGGGCGGGGTGGACCTGTACGTCGGCGGCGTCGAGCACGCCGTCCTCCATCTCCTCTACGCCCGCTTCTGGCACAAGGTGCTCTTCGACCTCGGCCATGTCTCGACCCCCGAGCCCTTCCACCGGCTCTACAACCAGGGCTACATCCAGGCGCCGGCCTTCCGCGACGGGCGCGGGATCGTGGTCGAGGCGACCGAGGTCGTCGAGCGCGACGCGGCGTTCTTCCACGGCGACACCCCCGTCACGCGCGAGTTCGGGAAGATGGGCAAGAGCCTGAAGAACGTCGTGACGCCCGACGACATCTCCCGCGACTACGGCGCCGACACCCTCCGGCTCTACGAGATGTTCACGGGACCGCTGGACGCGAGCCGGCCGTGGAGCACCGCCGACATCGTCGGCGTCCACAAGTTCCTCCAGCGAGTGTGGCGCACGGTCGTCGACGAGGACAGCGGCGAGGCTCGCGTGTCCGAGGAGCCGGCCGATGCGGAGACTCGACGGGTCCTCCACCGGACGATCGCCGCGGTGCGCGACGACATGGCCGAGCTCAAGTTCAACACCGCGATCGCCCGTCTGTTCGAGCTCAACAACCACCTGACCAAGGTCGTCGCCGAGCGGGGCGCGGCGCCGCGCGACGTCGCCGAGCAGCTCGTGCTGATGCTCGCACCGCTCACACCCCACATCGCGGAGGAGCTCTGGGCGCGGCTCGGACACCCCGAGTCGCTCACGTACGAGTCGTTCCCGGAGGCGGATCCCGCCGAGCTCGTCGACACCGCGGTGGAGATCCCGGTGCAGGTGAACGGCAAGGTCCGCAGCCGCATCAGCGTCGCGGCGGATGCCGACCAGGCCGTCATCGAGGCCGCGGCGCGCGCCGACGAGCGGATCGCCGAGCTCCTCGACGGCGCGACGGTCCGCAAGGTGGTCGTGGTGCCCGGGCGCCTGGTCAACTTCGTCATCGCCTGACGCGTCACGCTCGCCGCCGCTACCGGTCCCGGTGGTGCTGTGTCGAGCACACCGGATCCGAAGTTCTGGGGCGAGGAGCGCCTCGCCCGTCCGCGCCGCGACCCCGCGACGGCACGCGGTCGCGTCGTCGACAGGCGCCCCAGCTTCGGTGACGGGATCGGCGACCGGGTGCGCGACCTCTGGGACAGGTGGCGAGGCGATCCACGTCTCGGGCTCGCGATCCTGGTGGCGGTCGCGATCATCGCGGGGGTCGTCTGGTACCGGGTCGGTGCCGGTGGCGGCGCCCCGGCCCGCGCGACCGGGTCGTCGGCCGGTACCGCTGCCACCCAGGCCGACTCCCGGCGCGCGCCGGAACCGGCGCCGAGCACGTCCGATGAGACAGCCGGCGATGCGGCCGACCCGAGCGAAGCCGCCGGCACACGCGGAGGCGCGTCGCTCGTAGTGCACGTCGCGGGCGCGGTGCAGCACCCCGGCGTCGTCGAGCTGCAGGCGGGGGCGCGGGTGATCGACGCGCTCGAAGCCGCCGGTGGTGGCCTCGCCGACGCCGACCTCGACCGGCTCAACCTCGCTGCCAAGCTCGTCGACGGACAGCGGGTGCTCGTCCAGCGCATCGGCGACCCTTCGTTGCCCGACGGGACCGCGGTCGGTGACGGGACCGGGACGACCGGCATCCCGGGAGCCGACGCGACCACGGCGCTCGTGAACCTCAACACGGCGACGGGCGTCGAGCTCGAGGAGCTACCCGGGATCGGTCCGACGCTCGCGGGGGCCATCATCACCGAGCGGACCCGCCGGGGCGGGTTCCGCAGCGTCAACGAGCTCCGCGACGTGCGAGGCATCGGGGAGAAGCGCTTCGCCGACCTGGCCGACCTCGTCACCGTCTGAAGGGCGGGCGGGTGCGCCTCGACGGCATGGTCGTCGGTGTGCCGGGTGCGATCGTGCTGGGTTCCCTCGCTGGCGAGGTGCGTGGTCCGGGAGCCGCGACGGGGTTGCTCGTCGTCGCGGTCGTGTGCCTGACGGCTGCGGCCGTCGCGCGTCGTCGCTGGCGGGTCGTGCTCGTCCTCATCGGGCTCGTCGTCCTCTCGACTGCGCTCGAGCAACGCGCGCTGCACGGGCTCGCGCGCTCGGCGCTGACCCGTCCGGTTGCACTGCGGGCCGATGTCGAGCTGCGGGGCACGCTGGTGGGTGATCCCGAAGGGACCCGCTGGACCACCCGCGTGCTGCTCCGTGTCGACGACCTCCGCCCGATCGCGCCCGGCGCGGCCACGATCGGGTCCGGTCCGCCTGGATCCGGTCCGCGGGTCCCGGTCCACCGGACAGTGCTCGTCGTCGCGAGCGATCGCGCCGCGACCCGTCTCGTCGTCCTGACGTCCGGAGACCGCGTGACTTTGCTGGGATGGCTCCGACCCCTCGACGGCTTCGACGAGCGCTGGCGTTGGCGCCACGCTGCGGCGCGCTTCGACGCGCGGGACCTCCTCGATGCGTCGTCGTCGGGATCCGTACTCGGCGAGGTCGCGAACGCGGCTCGAGGAGCGGTGCTGCGGGGCACCGACCTGCTCCCGGCGACGGAGCGCGCGCTCGTCGCCGGCTTCCTCGTGGGCGACACCCGCGACCTCCCCGACGTCGTCCTCGGCCGCTTCCGAGACGCCGGCCTGTCGCATCTCCTCGCGGTGTCCGGGGCGAACCTCGCGTTCGTGCTCGCGCTGGTGGGTCCCATGCTTCGCCGGCTCCGTCGTGCCCCCCGGTTGGTCACGACGGTCGGTGTGCTCATGCTCTTCGGTGCGATGACGCGCTGGGAGCCGTCGGTCCTGCGGGCCGGCGCGATGGTCTCGGTCGCGGTGCTCGCGGCGCATCTGGGCCGACCGGCGCAGGGGGTCCGAGTCCTGGCGCTCGCCGTGAGCGGCCTGCTGCTCGTCGACCCGTTCCTCGTGCACTCGGTCGGGTTCGCGTTGTCCGTGGGCGCCACACTCGGCATCACGACGCTCGCGGCGCCCTGCGCGCGTCGGCTACCCGGTCCGGTGTGGTTGCGCGAGTCGCTCGGGACCACGCTTGCCGCGCAGGTCGGGGTCCTGCCGGTGCTCATCCCGGTGTTCGGGTCGTTGCCGCTCATCTCGATCCCCGCCAACCTGCTCGCGGTGCCGCTCGCGGCTCCGCTCACGATCTGGGGACTCGTGGCCGGCGGCGTCGGCGGCGTGCTGGCGACCTCGGCACCCGCGATCGCCGAGGCGCTGCAGTGGCCGACGCTGGTCCTCGCCGAGGCGGTGCTCGGGATCGCGGCCGCTGCCGCCGAGGTTCCGCTCGCCGTGGGCGCCGAGACGCTCGCGGTCGGTGCAGGTGCGGCCGGTGCAGGGGTCGGCATCGTCAGGGTCGTGCGGCGCCACCGTCGTATGCTCGCCGAGCGTGGAGCCGACTGATCGAGCCAGCGCCTTCCGTCTGGGTGACGTCGTGCACGACATCACGACCCGCACCCTCGTCATGGGCATCCTCAACCGGACGCCCGACTCCTTCTACGACCGTGGCGCGACGTTCGGCCTCGACGACCTGCTCCGCCGCGCCGAGTCCCTCGTGGCCGACGGGGCCGACCTCCTCGACGTCGGGGGCGTCAAGGCGGGGCCCGGCCCGGAGGTCACCGAGGCCGAGGAGCTCGACCGGGTCGTCCCGACGATCGAGGCACTGCGGGCGCGTCTCGACGTCGCGGTCTCGGTCGACACCTGGCGCGCGTCGGTGCTCGACGCGGCGTGCGATGCGGGCGCGGTCGTGGGGAACGACATCTCGGGTTTCGCCGACGACGACTACCTCCCGGTCGCGGCCCGCCATCGTGCGTCGGTCGTCGCGACCCACATCCGCCTCGCGCCGAGGGTGCCCGACCCCGAGCCCCACTACGACGACCTCGTCGCTGACGTGCGGGCTTTCCTCGTCGAGCGGGCCCGGCGGGCCGAAGCGGTGGGCCTGACGCCCGAGCAGATCTCGATCGACGCCGGACTCGACCTCGGGAAGACGCCGGCGATGAGCGCGGTGCTCCTCCGGGAGAGCGACGTGCTGGCCGACACCGGGTACCCGCTCCTGCTCAGCGCCTCGAACAAGCGCTTCCTCGGCGACCTCCTCGCACTCGAGATCGACGACCGACGCGACGTCTCGCTGGCGGCGGTTGCCTATGGCGTCCTCCACGGTTGCCGCATCGTCCGTGTCCACGACGTCGGCGGGACGGTGCGGGTCTGCAGGACCGTCGAAGCGATCCTCGACGCCACGCGCGCGATCGTGCGCTCTGCGCCATGAGCGCCCACCTGGTGAAGGGTGACGACCCGATCCTGCGGGTCGACGCGGTCGATGCGCTGATCGACGAGCTCCTGGGGCCGGACGACCGGGCATTCGCGGTGGAGGACACATCGGTGCCACCCAAGGGCGAAGGCGAGACCGGCGGCGCCGACGCCCGACAGGCCGCGGTCGACGCGGCCGTGAACGGCGCGACGACTCCTCCCTTCATGACCGAGGGCCGGGTGGTGGTGCTGCGCGACGTCGGGTTGCTGAGCGCGGAGGAGGTGCAGCCGATCGTCCGCTACCTGGCGGATCAGCTCTCGACGACGTCGCTGGTGCTCGTCGCCGGTGGGGGCACGACGGCGAAGGCGCTCGAGACGGCGGTGAAGGAGCACGGAACCGTGCACGCGCCCGCGGCGACCAAGGTCGTCGACGTGCTCGCCGCCGCGCTCGGCGCGGCCGACCTGCGCCTCGGCAACGACGCCGCGACGATGATCGTCGATCACGTCGGTGCCGACGCCGGCCTCGTCCCGGGGATCGTCGCGACCCTCGCGAGCACGTTCGGTCCCGGCGTGGAGCTGCGTGCCGCCGACGTCGCCCCGTACCTGGGCGGCGAGGGAACCGTGCCGGTCTGGGACCTCACGAACGCGATCGAGAAGGGCAAGACCGCGGACGCGCTGGTGGTGTTGCAGCGGCTGCTCACGGTCACGAGTCCGAAGCAGCCCAAGCCGGTGCACCCGCTCCAGGTGCTCGGGATCCTCCAGTCGCACTTCCGTCGTCTGCTCACGCTCGACGACCCGGCGATCCACAGTGCCGAGGACGCGGCGGCGGCGCTGGGAGGGAGGACGAGCCCGAACGCGGCGCGCCACCGGCTCCGCCAGGCGCGTGCCCTGGGCACCGACGGGCTCCGGCAGGCGTTCGACCACCTGGCCCGCGCCGACCTCGATCTCAAGGGCGAGCGCGCGATCCCCGAGGGAGCGGTGCTGGAGGTCCTCGTCGCCCGCTTGTGCGGCCTCAGCGCGCGGGCAGGTGCCGGGCGACGCTGACGGGCGAGGACTGCCTCAGGCGGACTTGGCCGCGCGCTTCATGAGGCGCGAGGTGCGGCGGGCAGCCTGGTTCTTGTGGATCTTGCCGTTCGCGCCGGCCTTGCCGAGGCGCTTCTGGGCCAGCCGCAGCAGCTCCGGGGCACCCTCGGTGCCCTCGTCGATGGCGTCGGTCGCGACCTTGACGCGCGTCTTCAGCTCGGATCGCACGGCTTTGTTCCGCACACGGCGACGCTCGTTCTGACGGTTTCGCTTGATCTGGCTCTTGATGTTCGCCATGTGCGCGGGGCTCCGAGGTGTGACCGAGTCGTGGGTGGACGTCCGAGACGGGACGCCCGAGGTGAGCGATCAGGCTACCAGCCGGTCGACGCCGGCTCACACCGGGACCCTGAACGGGGTGGAACTCCTCCGCGGCACGCCTGCGCCGCACGATTCGGGGCCTCCGGGCGGGGTGCGGCGTGACGGCTCTGCGAGACTGCGCGTGCGATGACGACTGGC
>JBKJJI010000353.1:0-6601 GCA_046598115.1 Acidimicrobiia bacterium
GCGCGAGGCCCCGCGATCGGGTGGGCCTGCGCGATCGAGTCGGATGGACTGGGTCGGCGCCGGGCTACTCGTCCTCGGCGCCGGTGGCGTGGTCGTCGCGGTGCTCGAGGGTCCGAACCTCGGGTGGGGCTCGGCGGTCGTCGTCGGGGCGTCGGTCGGGTCGCTGGTGTGCCTCGGTCTGCTCGTCGCCCGGGAGCGCACCTCGAGCGATCCGCTGCTGCGCGCCGGGCGTCTCCGGGACCGCATGTTCGCGACCAGTGCGGGAGTGGCGTTCGTCGCCAACATCGCGTTCGCGTGTGTCTTGTTCTTCACGACCCTCTACCTCCAGCAGGTGCGCGGGCTCTCACCGTCGGAGGCAGGTCTGGTCTTCCTCGCGCTCTCGGTTGCGCTCGTGGTCGGGTCGCCGGTCGCAGGTCGTCTTGTCGTCCGATCGGGTGGGATACCGGTGATGGCGGCGGGCATGACCATGGTGAGCGCATCCTTCGTGGTGCTCGGTTTGGTTGGTGTCAGGACCGGCATCGCCATCGTCGTGGGCGGTCTCGCCCTCTCCGGCCTCGGGCAGGCGTTCGCCTTCGACGCGTCGAACACGGTCGCGCTGGATGCCGTCGACGACGCGGAGGCGGGTGCCGCGTCCGGCCTGGTGTCGGGCATCCGCCAGGCCGGGAGCCTTGTCGGGCTGGCGGTCGCCGGCAGCATCTTCCGCCTGCTCGAGGCTGACGCGGCGCCGGGGACCGGGAGCAGGCGAGCGTTCCTGGACGCGTTCACGCCCACCATGCTGGGCGTCGCGGTCTGCTGCATGCTCGGGGTCGCGATCGCGACACGCGGCGTCGGTGGAACCGCCCGCCGCCACGCGAGCAGGTTCCGCTAGGAGCCGGGGTCCTCGGGATCGGGGACTCCAGCGTCGGGGCCCCCGGTGTCGGGATCGGTCGTCGGTGCGAGCGCGAGGCGTTCCCGAGCCTCGTCGAGCGCGACGTCCTTCCACGCGAAGTGGTCGAGCGCGAGCACATCATCGGCACATCCGGCCCCGCGGCGGAGTGCGCTGGCCCACCGGCCGGGCGCTCCCGGGTCGGCGAGGGTGTCGGTGCGGGCGATCCGGATGCGCTTCCCGGCGACGTGACGGATGGCGCCGTTCTGAAAGAGCCCGAGGGTCATCGCGAGCTGCGTGAACCCACGCGGGTCGGGGGACGCCGCGGCGATGAGGGCGAACACGTCGATCTCACCCTCGGGAGTGGGCGGGTACCCGGCGAGCACGTGGACCCAGTCGTGGCGGGCGCCGACCTCCGAGATGCCCTTGCGCTCGCCGGGAAAGGGGAAGCCGTGCGCGCGGTAGAAGGCGGCGACCTCGGCGCCCCAGCTGCCCGGCGGGCACTGCTCGAGTACGCGCCACCGCCGTGCGATCTCCCCGTCGGGGACGATGTTCTCGTATGCGAGCTTGTTGCGGAGGAGCCGCAGGAACCGGCCGTGGCGGATCCCGAACATCGTCTTCTCGGTGAACTCGGCGTTGCGCTGGATGTCGAGGTACATCAGGGTGACCTGATGATCGGCGAAACGCCGCGCGGCCGCGACCATCGGTTCGGCGACCTCGAGAGTTCGGGCGTAGCCGGTGACCGACGCGGCCACCGCCGGCGGGATGGGGTGGAGCACGAGCTCGAGGGTGACCATCAGGTGAACGGCCAGCGCGCGGTGCGGGGGCGCCGTCAACGCGGACGCGAGTTGCTCGGGGTCGAGCTTCGGGGTGTCGCGCACCTCGACGTCGGCGAGGAACACGTGGCGGGCCACTGCATCGAGGAGTTCCCACTGCAACGGGGTCGGCCCGTCGGTGGCGGTCGCGATCGCGCCCACGACACCGCCGAGCAGGGCCCGCAGGGTCGACTCCGGGAGGTCGAGCCAGGCGTGACCGGCAGGCGGGCTCACGAGGAGGTCGTTGCGCTCCCACCGGGTGGGAATGGCCGCACGAGGCAGAACTCGTTGCCCTCCGGGTCCGCCATCACGTGGTGGGTGTCGCCCTCGCTCTCCTCCACCACGTCGACGAGACGACCGCCGAGCTGCTCGATGCGCGTGGTGGCGGCGTCGAGGTCGTCGACCTCGACGTCGGGTCGCACCGGGAACCCGGAGCTGGGCTCCTCACGCGGCTGGAACGCGAAGTAGCCCCCGCCGTGGCCGGGCTCGAGGCGGATCCAGTCGTCGAACGCCTCGGCGACGGGCGCGCCGAGGACGGCGCTCCAGAACGCGGCGAGGAGCTCGATGTCGTCGGCGTCGATGGCGATCCCGCGGAACCACCCAATGCCGCGCGAGGGATCCTTGGCGCTGCTCTTTCCTCCCGAACCGGACGCGGCCACGAGCGCAACCTAGTCGGCGGGAGCAGCGTCTTCCGTGGGCGCGTCTCGCGGTCGATCACGTTCGTCGGCGGTGGCGAGCACGATCCCGAGGATCGCGAGCACGCCGGCGGCGAGGCCGGCGTCGGCGGCCCGTGGCCGGTCGAGGGCGAAGTCGAAGAGGTAGTCGACTGCCTGCCCGGACGCCGGCGCCTCGAGGACCGTGAGCAGTGCCGCGACCACCAACATGACGAGTGCCGCCCCGGCCACCGCCCGTGTCCCGCGCCACCTCGCCACGCCCAGTCCGGCGAGGGCCGCCACCCCGCCGACGATCCCACCGACGGCCGCGCCTGCCGCGACGAGGAGCGCACCGCCGACGATGGTCGTACCGGCGCCGCGGGAACGGGGTTGCTGGGCTGCAGTCATCGGATGCGCCCCCGGACCACCAGCGCCAGGCAGGCGAGGACGCCCAACGCGCTGATGAAGAGCGCGACCACGTAGCTGCCCTGGTCCGCGCGCTCGCCGACCAGCGTGTGGGTCCCCGCAGGGATCCGCCACGCCGCCTGTCCGTCCAGGGAGATCTGGGCGCCGGCATCCCTGCCGTCGATCGTCGCCGACCACCCGGGGTCGGACGATGCGCCCGAGATCACATAGGCGGGTGCCTGCGCGATCGCCGCCACCTCGAAGTCGGACCGGCCGCGACGGACAGAGTCGGCGCGTTCCACCTTGCGCGATCCCGAACCCGCTTCGGCCTTCGCGGTGAGCCACAACCGACGGACGACCGAGTCCGACGCGACACGAAGGGTGTGGGGTCCGGGCCCGAGCACGACCCGGTCGCATCCGGCCGCCGTCGCGTCGACGGCCGGTGATTCGGCCCTGATCCGGACGAGCAGCGGCCGGCCGTCGACGGTGATACCGACGTCGCGGCACTGATCGGAGGCCGTGCTCGGGTCGAATGGTCCGGTGGCCCGCAGCGCGAAGTCTCGGGTCCCGAAGACGTCGAAGTGCCGGCGGATGGTGGTCTCGACGTCGCGGTCGTCGACCGGGTCGAGTCGGGCGAACTGGAACGTGAGTGGCGCGGCATCGAGGAGGGCGGCGAGCGCAGGTCGACGCGCCGCCCGTCGGGCGAGGTCGTCGGGGAGCTGCACCGCCTCCCGGAGGTCGAGGCCATCGATCACGACGTCGGCGAGCCCGAACGGCGTCAGGTCGGTCCCCGTGACCGCGGCGATGCGGATCTCGATCGAGGTCGTGCGTCGATCGGGGAGCATCGCGCGGGCGCGCCCGTCCTCGACCGCGAGCTCGGTGATGGTGCCGTCGGACAGGACGACGTCGAGCCGCGCGATGCGCATCGGGTCGGGCGCGGCCGCGGTGGGGGCGGCGGCGGTCGTCGTGACCTCGATCGCCGAGAGGCGCCGGGCGTGGCGCAGGTCGACGCGCACCTGCTCGCGGACAGGGTCGACGTAGTCCGGGTACACCTCCCACGCGGTCTCGGGCTCGCCGTCGAACGCGTTGGCGGGCCGGAGGTAGGGCTGGGGGAGCGGAGGCCGGCCGTAGGAGGAGGCGCTGATCCGGGTCGCGTCCCGGTACCACGTGACACTCCGGCTCCCCGGCGTACCGAAGAGGTCCTGGACAGGGCGGTCGAGCTCCTCGCCGGCCGCGAGGGTGTACGAGCTGCGGGCGACGGTGTCGAAGAGCGGGATGTTGCGTACCCGGCGACGATCGGTGTCGGTGATCACGACGCGCGATCCCTCGGCGAGCAACCGCTCGAGCTCGCCAGTCGATGCCGCGCCGGTGTAGCGGACCGGACCCTCCTCATGGAGGAGGCCGCTCCGTGCGAGCCCGGGCCAGGCGTCTCCGTCGCCGGAGACGAGCAGGGGTGGCGTGCTCTCCGCACGGGCGATCCCGTCGAAGTCGCCGACCGTGAAGATCTGGATCGGAGGGAGCGATGCCTCGTCGGGGGTGTCGGGGCCCGACGAGATGACGTTCTCGCCCGGGGCCCCGAAGGTGTGCACGGCGGTCAGGTCGGGATCGGCGCGCAGCGAGGCCAGCGCAGCAGGTCGGGGTCGGCGGATCACGGGCCAGTCGAGGTCGTTGCGGACGAGCACGTACCGCACCCCGAGGCGAGTGGCGATCGGCCCGAGGACACCCGGCTCGTAGGTCCCCGAACCGACGTAGTCGTCGAGCGCGGCGACGAGGTTGGCGACCTCGGCCGTGCCCGACCAGAGGCTGAGGAGGCCGCGGGCGACGGTCGGACGTTCGATGAGGCTCTCGAGGATGTCGTCGCCGGTGTTCCCCCAGGAGTACGCGCCGTACGCGGCGGACGGCAGCACGAGGACGCGTCCGTCGCCCGGTCGGGTGTCGAGCCAGTCGGCCGCTTCGTACCAGTACGCCGGGATCGCGCGGGCACCTTCGTTCGGCGAGTAGAGGCGACCGGTCCAGAAGGGGAACGATCCGGCGAGCAGGATTGCGACGACCGCACCGACCGCGCCAGCCCGGACGGCCACGACCCGAACCCGGCTCCCCGTGAACTCCCCGGCGGCGCGGAGCCCGCCCAACGCACCGACCGCTGCGAGCGCGGCGACACCCAGCGCCACCATCACGCCGGCCTTGTGCCCGCTGCGGATCGCGAGGAAGCCGGGGAAGTGGTCGAAGCCCCAGAGCAGCAGGTGCCCGTAGGGCGACGTGTCTTCGAGGGGGTACGCGCCGACCATGAGCACGAGCCCCAGCACCATGACACCGGCGAAGAGCAGGCGCGGCCGCCAGCGCGACCGCCACAGCACGGCCAGCGCGGCGAGTGGCGCAGCGAAGGTGAGGAGCACGACCGGGGCCCAGAAGTAACGGGCGAACTGGGGGAAGATCGCGCCGCGCGAGTCGCCCCAGTACGCGAGCCAGAGCCCGAGCCCCCGGAACGACTCCGGCCACGACGACGGACGGGAGATCTCCCGCACGGTCTCGGTGAGGGCGAGGTTCTCGTCGTTGATCGCGCCGCTCGCGCCAGTGGTGACGAGGGCCGCGGCCGAGACCACGAGCGTGAGCGCCCCGGCTCGCGCGATCCAGGTAGCGACGCCGCGCCACGCCACGGACCGCTCGACCATGACGAGGTAGATCGCAGCCGGGACGATCGGCAGCGCGGCGAAGAGGAGGGCCGGATAGTTCATGTTCCCGGGGACGAACACCAGGAGCGCGACCACGGCCGCCCAGCGCCATGGACGTCCCCCTCGGACCCCGATCACGAAGGCGACGAGGAACCAGGGTGCGAACGCGTGGCCGATGAAGAGGTTGCTCGGGAGCAGGTACACCGCCGCGAAGGGGCCGAACGCGTACAGGGCTGCGGCGATCCAGTGCTCGAGCCCGATCCGCGGCCGGAACAGGCGCAGCGCGGCGACCATCCCCGTGCCGGCGGTCGTGAGCAGGCCTGCGTGCCAGAGGCGCTCGGCAAGGGCCGGGCCGAGGCCGATGCCCCGGAGTGCGGCCATCGCCGCAGCCGGGACCGGCCAGAAGTCCCAGCGGGGCCGCCCGAGGCCCTGGGTCGAGTCCCAGACCGCGAGGTGCCGGCGGAGGAGGTCGAACGGGGACCAGGAGAGCTCGAAGCGGTTGTCTCCGATGTAGCGTCCCGGCGCACTCAGGAGGACGGACGCCAGCGCGGCGGCGGCGATCACCGCCGAGAGCACCACGACGGGGTGCGTGCACCATCTCAGGAGCCCGGTGCGCGCCGTCGTCGCCGTCGCCGTCACGCTCGCTCCTCGGGTGACCTGGGCGGGGTGCCCGGGATCAGGGGATCGGCGCGCGTCGGTGGGCCGTGGCCGCGCGCCGCCGCGATCCTATGATGCGTCCCGGCCCTCCTCCGGGCGGTCGGGTCGCCCAGCACCGCGTACCTGGGCGCGCTCGGGCGCCCGGGGCTCCCAACGGCGGCTCGGAGCATCGTTTCCCGACACCATGCGCATCCTCTTCCTCTCCTGGCGCGACCTGACGCATCCCCAAGCGGGCGGGTCCGAGTACGTCGTCGATCGGCTCGCGCGCGGGCTGCAGGACCGGGGCCACGCGGTGGCCCTCGTGTGTGGCGGGCCGACCGGAACCCAGCCGTACCCGATCCACGAAGCAGGCGGCACCTACACGCAGTACCTCGTCCTGCCGTTCGTCGCCCGGCGGCGGTTCCGAGGTCCCGATGTGGTGGTCGACGTCGAGAACGGGATCCCGTACTTCAGCCCGCTGTGGTGGCGCCGGCCCGTCGTCTGTCTCGTCCACCACGTCCACGTCGACCAGTGGAAGATGTACTTCCCCGCGCC
>JBKJJI010000042.1:0-2724 GCA_046598115.1 Acidimicrobiia bacterium
GGCTCGTTGGACGTTCACTCTGGTTCCGGGGGCGTTTGAGGGCGGCGGCACGTTCATCCCTGCGCCTCGGAGGAGAGGGCCCATTTTCCGTGGGGTCGTGGCTCAGTACCCGGAGCGAGCGGCGGCGGAGGCGTCTCGGCGGGCGCGTCGCGAGATTCGCCGGTACGGGGTCGCGAACCGGCTCACCCGTCTGGGGTCGCTGACCTATCGGGGCGCGGGGTGTCACGACTTCGACGAGCACTACACCAACTTGGCGCGGTTCTTTCGCAACCCACGCGCGGCGATGGGCGGCGATGCGTTCCCGTATCTGGCGGTGCAGGAGTGGCATCCGGGCGGGCACGGTCTGCACGGCCATTTCCTGGTTGGTCGCTACATCAAGCGGGGTTTGATCGAGGAGGCGTGGCCGCACGGCTTCGTTCACATCAAGCTCATTGGGAATCTCCCCGCAGGTTCGGGCGAGGTTGGCGAGGCGCGCACGGCGGCTCGGTACGTCGCGGGGTACCTCGCGAAGGACTGGGCAGCACCGAAAGGCCGCAAGCGCTACTACCGGGCGCTGGGATTCGCGCCACGGATCGAGCGGCTGACGGGGCGCAGCGCAGACGACGTGCTCGATCAGGCGTCGGAACTCATGGGCCAGCGACCCGACTACCTGTGGGAGTCGCGCGACGACCCCGAGTGGAAGTTGCCGCCGTCGTTGTGGGCGTCATGGCCCGGGTAAACGGCGCGTGGGACGACGCCGCGCGCGAGATAGTGCGCCGCAGCTGCGCGGCGCAAGGTCTGCCGGAGCGGCTGGCGGACGGGGAGACGTTGCGGAAAGTCGCGACGATTCTGCGGGGGGCGGGATCGGACGAGCCCGGGGTGGGTTAGTGCCGCCAGATCGGCGTCACCCGGTCGGGGTCGAACGCGTTCCGGCCGCGCACGCCGGGACCGATCTCGATCCGATCAACCAACGCCTTGATGATCGCGTGTTGGCGAGTCAGCGTCAGCGTGTCCCAATGCGCGCGGAGGTGCTCGGCGTTGCCGACGTAGCCATCAAGCGCGGTCGTGCCAGTCATGCGCGACAGGCGCCCTTTGGCGTCTTGGATGCGGGCCTCGACGGGCTTGCGGGCTGCGAGCCATTCCGTGTGCGTGATCTCGCGCTGACCGTAGAGTCGGGCGAGTTCTTCGAGTTGGGCGGTATCGGCGCCCAGGTCGGCGTGGAGCGTTTCGGTCTCGTCGTCGGGCGTGTCGGCCAACGCGGCCGCGAGTTCGGGACTGTCGAGGCGATAGAGCACCGCTGCGGCCGCGACGGCTTCGAGCGGTTCGGCCATGATCGCCATGCCGCCACACCCGTCGAAGCCGGGACCCTTGGCGCACACGTAGCGGCGTGAGCCATCGGTGCGAGGGCGGGCGACCATCACCGCCCCACAACGGGTGCAGCGCACCAGGCCGCCAGGAGATAGCGCCTGGGGGTGCGGGACGGGGACCGGCGCCCGCCGGCCCCGGCCCGCAGCCGGACGGTGTCTTCAGGTCGAATGATCGGGCTCCACTCGGCTGGGCCGGCGCCGCCGCCGGCGCCCTGGTCGCGGTCGTCGGCTCGGTCCGTCGGCGGCGCCGGCGGGCTCGGCGAGCAGTCGGGCTCAAGGGAACGCCGTGAACGGCCGAGACCATGTTCATGGTTGCCTGGGCCCGTGACGGTTCAGGCCATCGGCTGGCGTACGCCGAGGAGACGGCCACCCGGGTCCTGGTCGAGCGAGCCAAAGCCGCGGATGCCGACGCGTGGGAAGCCCTGTACTGCCGCGCGTACCCGCGGCTGCTCGCCTATGCGACGCGTCGACTCGATGCCGACCGCGGTCGCGACGCGGTCGGCGAGACGATGGTGCGCGCGGTCGAGGGGATCAGCCGGTTCCAGTGGCAGCACTGCGGCTTCGAGGGGTGGCTCTTCGGGATTCTCCGCCACGTCGTCATCGATGCGCAACGCGCATGCGCGCGAGACCGGGAGCGGGTCTTGTGGACCGATCCGGTCTCGGCCCCGGGTCCTCTCGACGAGCTCCTCCACGGCGAGGAGATGGAGGAGATCCGTGCCGCGTTCGCCGAGCTTGATCCCGGTGACCGTGAGCTGCTCGAGCTGCGCGTGGTCGGCGGTCTCAGCTCGGAGGATGTCGCGGCGGTGCTGGGCCGGCGCCCGGGCGCGGTGCGCATGGCCCAGACACGGGCGCTCGAACGACTGCGCCAGCGGTTGAAGGAGCGGGTATGAGCCTCGACGACGAGCTCGTGCTCGAGCGACTCGCGGTCGCGCTCGCACCGGCCCCGGCGGCGCCGACGGCCGAGGAGCTCGCCGCGCTGCGCCACGAGGTCGCGCGCCACCACGTCGTGCGGATCCACCCCGTCGAGTTTGCCGGCGATCATCGACGCCTGCGCCGGTCGCTGGCCGCGGCCGCGGTGGCGGCGGTCTTCCTCGCGGGCGTCGCCGTCGCTTCCGGCCTGCCCCTGTCTCGTCAGCTCCGAGAGGTCGCGCACACGATCGGGCTCCCGGTCGACTCGCCCGAGCTCGCCGACGTGAAGGCCCCGATGGCCGACCTGCGCGCCGCGCTCGCCCACGGCATCCCGGCTGATGTTCGCGAGGCACGCGACCGGCTCCGTGCCGGGCTCGCGCTCCTCGGCGCCGACGACCGGGATGCCGTGGGCGAGCGCGGCGCGCAGGTCGGCCATCGGGGCCTTCACGTCGGCGAGCTCGGGCGAGTC
>JBKJJI010000070.1:0-4906 GCA_046598115.1 Acidimicrobiia bacterium
CCAGCCGCACTTCTCCTCCGAGCCGGCGATGCCGACCACCCGCGCGCCCTGGATCTTCGCGATCTGGGCTGCGACCGAACCGGTGGCTCCGGCCGCGCCCGACACCACCACCGTCTCCCCCGCCTGGGCCTTGCCGATCTCGAGCAGGCCGAAGTACGCGGTGACGCCCGTCGCGCCGAGCACGCCCATCATCTTGCGGAGCGGCAAGCCCGGCGGGATCACGTTCCCGCCGAGGCCGTCGGCGCCGCCGCAGTGCGCGTGCTCCTGCCATCCCAGGAGCCCGGTGACGATCGCACCGACCGGGTACGCCGCATTGCGCGACTCCACCACCTCGCCCGTCGCGCCGGAGCGCATCACCTCACCGATCCCGACCGGGGGCAGGTAGGACTCCTGCTCCCGAATCCAGATCCGCTGCGTGGGGTCGACCGAGAGGTAGATGAGCCGGACCCGGTACTCGCCGTCGGCGAGCTCGCGGAACGGCTCCTCGACCAGGTCGAACGTGGCGTCGTCGATCGGACCGTCGGGTCGCTGCGCCAGCACGATCTTGCGGTTGGTCCCGTCCATCACCCTTGCCTCCGTCCGTCGGCCATCACCCTTGCCTCCGTCCGTCGGCCATCACCCTTGCCTCCGCCGGTCGGCCTATTCGGTCTTCCCGAACAGCTTCACGGCCAACGCAAGCATCGCGGTCCCGAAGCCGAGCGTCACGAGCGCGTCGGCCCACAGCGGCACCGTCCAGCCGAGGACGTCGAGTGGCACCGTGTTCGGCAGCACGACGCGGCGGATCGCGTCGACCCCGTAGGTCGCCGGGTTCAGTCGGGTCAGCACACCCAGCCAGTCCGGCAGTGCCACCAACGGGAAGATCGCGCCCGACAGGAAGAGCATCGGCTGGAGCACGAGCGCCATCACCATCTGGAAGCTCTCCATGCGCTGCATGCGGCTCGCCACCACGATGCCGAACGCGGTGAGCGAGAACGCGAGCAGGAGCAGGAACCCGAGCATCTTGAAGAAGCTCGAGACCGTGAACGACACCCCGACGAGCGGTGCGGCGAACACGAGCACGAGGCCCTGCACCACCGAGACGGACCCGCCGCCGAGTGCCTTGCCGAGCACGAGCGACGCACGCGACACGGGTGCAACGAGCATCTCGCGCATGAACCCGAACTCGCGGTCCCAGACGATCGCGATGGCCGAGAACAGCGCCGAGGTGAGCACCGACATCGCGAGGATCCCGGGGAACAGGTACTCCTGGTAGTCGACCCCTGCTGCGCCACGCGCGCCGATGGCACCTTCCAGCCCGGCGCCGAGCACGAACAGGAAGAGGAGGGGCTGGGCGATCCCGGTGACGATCCGGGTCGGCATGCGGAAGAGGCGGATGATGTCGCGGCGCCACACCATGAGCATCGCCCGGATGTTGCGGACGAGCGCCCCCTCGTGGGGCATCTCGACCGTCGCTCGGGTGGTGGCGACTTCGGGGAGCGTCGTGTCGGTCATCAGCGCTTCCGGAACCCGCGCGTCATCGCGTTCATGCGGAAGCGGTCGGCCACGCCTGCGTCCGCGTCGCGGATGGCGCGGCCGGTGTACTCCATGAAGACGTCGTCGAGGCTCGGTCTGCGCACGTTCACGTTGCGGATCCCCACGTCGACCCGGGAGAAGAGCTCGGGGACGAACGCCTCACCGTCGGGGACGTGGAGGCGCAGGCCGTCGGAGGTGACCTCGCCCTCGATGCCGAGACCACTCGCGATCTGCACCCGGGCCGCTTCGTCGTCGGCCGTCTCGACCGTGACGACATCGGCCCCGATCGACGCCTTCAGCGCGCTCGGCGTGTCGATCGCGACGATCTGGCCCTGGTCGATGATCGCGATGCGGTCGCAGCGCTCGGCCTCATCCATGTAGTGCGTCGTGAGGAACATCGTGGTGTCCTCACGGGTGCGCAGCGTGTCGACGTACTCCCAGATATGGGCACGGGTCTGGGGATCGAGCCCGATCGTCGGCTCGTCGAGGAACAGCACCTTGGGCGCGTGCAGCAGCCCCCGAGCGATCTCGAGGCGGCGCTTCATCCCGCCGGAGTAGTTCCGGACCTGCTGATCCGCGCGGTCCGACAGCCCGACCATGTCGAGGAGCGGCGCGGCCCGCTCGCGCACCTTGCCCGGCGGACAGCCGTAGAGGACCGCGTGGAACCGCAGGTTCTCGGCTCCGGTGAGGTAGTCGTCGAGCGTGATCTCCTGGAACACCAGGCCGATGTTCGAGCGCACCGCACCCGGCTCGGTCGCGACGTCGTGCCCGGCGACGCGCGCCCGACCGCCCGACAGCGTGAGCAACGTGCAGAGGATGCTGATCGTCGTCGTCTTCCCCGCGCCGTTCGGCCCGAGGAACCCGAACAGCTCCCCGGGCTCGACCGAGAACGAGACGTCGTCGACCGCGACGAAGTCGCCGAACGTCTTCACGAGGCCGTCGACCTCGACCGCGGGTCCCCTCGTCATCGCATCCCCGTCACATCAAGGGGATCATGTCAGCGGAGCAAGTCAGGGTGTCACGTCGTGGCCGTCAACCGAGCGTCTCGCTCGTGTTGGCGTAGTTCGCCTGGCAGGCCTCGTAGCCGTTGAGGAACCCGTCGCGGAAGGCCCGGAGCAGGAGGAACGTCACGTCGAGGCTCGTGTCCACACCCCGAGCCCCCGTGTAGTCGATCAGCGCCTGCACCGTTTCATCGAGGTCCCCCGGCGACAGCGTCACCGTCCCTCCGAGCGTGGGACTCGTCAGCGCCTCGTTGTACATCGCCGCGGCGAACCCACCCATGTAGCAGTGCGCCCCGAGCACCGCGTTGTCGGCGTTGTCCTCGACCCCCGGGAAGCCCTGGGCGATCTGCACGTAGGTCGCCCACGGGTTCGCGAGCAGAGTGGCCACGCCGAAGTCCCCGATGTTGTCGTAGACGCTCTGGAGGTACGGCTCGTCGAACGCGAAGTAGCCGTCGTCGATGCAGTAGAAGACCCGGTTCTTGATCTCGGAACGTGGCGGCGTCGTCCCGCCGCAGACCGGCAACTGGTCCTTCGGCCCGGCCGAGTCGTATCCGAGGACGTTGTCGAGCGTCGGCGCCACGTACCCCGGCTCCACCTGGGTGTAGAAGTCGTTGAGCAGCTCGACGCTCAACGGGATCACGTCCTCGGCCGGGACGTTCCCGCCGCTCGCGGCATCCTCCTCGGTCGTGAAGGGGATCTCCGTGATCACCGGCGGGTCCTCGAAGTAGGGCGCGCACTGCTCCGCGCCCTCGTCGAACCCATCCTGGAACGCGGCGACACGATCGAACCCGGAGCCGTGGGCACTCGGGTCGTCGGGGCTGCTCCCCGGCGTGTCGCGGAACTGGAGCATGGCGGTGAGCGCGGTGTCGAGGTTGCCGCCCTTGAGCCGGAGGCCCTTCGCGTCACCGCTGGCGACCCGGGCCACCCACGACCCCGCGAAGCAGTCGGCCTGGAGCTCCTTCAAGATCGTGGGGTTCTCGGCGTTGTCCGCGCGATCCTGGATCGCGTGGCCCCACTCGTGCGCGAGCACCAGCGCGACCGAGAGATCGCCGAAGTCGCGGTACAGCTGCGGGAAGAGGCTCACGTCGTCGTACGCGATGAAGTTCGAGACGTAGCAGTAGAACGCGTTGTTCTCGGCGTCCTTGTACGAGAGCTTCTGGCCCTGGCACTTCGGCAGCTTGATCCCGGGCTCGGCAGCAAAGATCCGGTTCTCGGGGATGCGGTCGAACGGCTCGCCGTAGACGTCGGGGTAGGCGACCTCCCAGTAGTCCTGGATGTCGGCGATCGCCAGCTTGATCGTCTTCTCGTAGCCCTTCGTGCGCTTCGCGGGCGACGGGGCGTCTTCCTCGAAGAGCGTCGGGTCCCCCGACTGTGCGGGCGCCGCCGGTGCGACGAGCGCGCCCATGGCGAGGACTGCGAGCAGAACTGCGAAGCAACGTCGGGGCACGGAGAGCTCCTCAGGTCTGGGCCCGGGGGTCTTGGGCCGGGGGTTGCCAGGACATTGTGCCCCAAAGTCCGACCCACCCCGCAACGTGGGGGGCGCGCCGGACGCGGGCACCAGAATGGCCACATGGATCACGGCCGCTTCGAGGAAGCCCTCCGCGCCGGCGACGTCGACGACCTCCTCCGGATCGTCGACGGCATCTGCGAAGCACGGGACTGGGACGAGCTCGAGCAGGTCCGGGCCCGCTGCACAGCGGCGAACGACGCCGCGCACCAGCTCTGGCCGGTCGCGTCGCGTGCGGCGTATCTGCTCGCGCTCGACGGCCCCGCGGCCCTGGCCGGCGCCGTGCTGGTGGACGGCGCCGGACGATTCGCGCCCGGCCCGCTGCCCGAAGTCGCCGCGCAGCGCCACACCTGGGCCGACCTCGCCCCGCACGTCCCCGCGGGACCGCAGGCCGTCGTCGCCGCGCACGAGCGGGTCGTGCGCGGCGAGGACTTGTCGGACGCGACGGTCGAGGGCCCACCCGTCCTCGAGCTGCCGCTCCGGCTCGCACCGTGGGAGCCGGCGTACGCGCTCGCCGAATACGGCCCGGACTCCTCCGAGTTCCCGATGCCGCCGTCGGCCGGCGGCTCCTGGGAAGACGCGACGTCGAGCGACGCACCGGCGCCAGGGCCCGACGACGAGGTCACCCAGGCGCTGCGCGACGCGGTGGGTCACTGGGCCGACGAGTCGAACGGCACCGTGCGCGCGGTCGGTGTGCGGGGCCAGACGATCGACGCGATCGCGACACTCGACACCGGGACGGTGCGGGTGGCCCGGCTCGAGCCCGCCGAGGCGATCGCGCTCCTCGCGTGGGCCGGTGCGAGCGGAGGAGCACACGGCGCGCGTCCGGGGGCGGCGGCCGGAAGGTTCTCGGCGTGGTGGGCTGCCGGTGCCCTCACGGACCTCC